>CAYJIC010000205.1:0-1027 GCA_964370155.1 uncultured Oscillospiraceae bacterium | reverse complement strand
TTTTTGTGTTATACGGGCGGAATGTATACACTACCGGGCCTCTGTTCCTCTGATTTCGAACTTGTTGGCGGCGTGTATATACCTGTCGTGACAGGTATTTGTTTAGGCGTCGGTATTGGCGCTTGCGGTGGCTGTATCGGCGCAAACGCGGCAGGTTGCCGAGGAACTTGCGGTGTCGGCATCATGCCTTGTGTGGGCGGTGTAACCTGCGCCGGCGGAACATGAGGTGTGTGATTTTGATGTACCTGCGATGTATATTGTGCCGGACTTGCAGGCGGTGTAGGCTGCGTTGGTTGCGGCTGTTGCGTGGGTTGCGTGGGGGTTTGTGGCGGAGTTTTCAGCGGCGGCACGTCCAGCTCGTTAACTTCAAGTAACCATGTGGCCGCCACGGCGTCGGACGGCATCTGCCACCCACCACGTGGTGAAAGGGTGACGCTACCCACCGCCGGGGCGTCTACGCTACAGTTGCGCTTGAACTGCTGTGAGAAAAATCGGCTGTAAAACGTGCGCATACACTTTTGAATCTCGTGTTTTGTGTAGGCGGACCCGAACGCCACAACGGCTAACCTGAATATTTTACGTGGCGAAAAATGCCATCTCATCGTGTAATATAAGAAAAAGTCGTGCAGGTCATACGAGCCAAGAATCTCCTCGGTTTTTTGGGATATCTCGCCGTTTTCGGCAGCGGGCAACAGCTCGGGCGACACCGGCGTGGACAGTATCATGGATATCACTCGGCCGAGGTTTGGCCGAATATTGCTCTCGTAGCTTAAAATAGGACGTATCAACGTCTTTGGTACCCCGCCATTCACCCCGTACATGCTGATGTGATCACCGTTGAAGGTGGTCCAGCCCAGCGCCATCTCAGACAAGTCGCCGGTGCCCAAGAACAAAGCGCCGTGCTTGTTGGCAAGATCCATCAGCGTCAAGGTGCGCACCCGTGCTTGTGCGTTTTCATACACGGCGGTGTGCTCCTCTTCATTATGCGATATATCGCTGAAATGTGCACGTGTGGTGGTGGTGATAT
>CAYJIC010000204.1:0-1027 GCA_964370155.1 uncultured Oscillospiraceae bacterium | reverse complement strand
ACATTCGACGTGTCTGTTATCGAAATGGGCGACGGCATAACAGAGGTTCTTTCCACAGCCGGCGACACCCGCCTTGGCGGTGATGACTTTGACCAGCGCATTATTGACTGGTTGGCAGATGAGTTCAAAAAAGAAAACGGCATTGATTTGCGTCAAGATAAAATGGCCGCACAACGCCTTAAAGAAGCCGCAGAAAAAGCAAAAATCGAGCTGTCCGGTGTGACATCTACACAGATAAACCTACCGTTTATCACAGCCGATGCATCCGGCCCAAAACATCTAGATACAAACCTATCTCGTGCAAAATTCAACGACTTGACCAGTGACTTGGTGGAAAACACCATGAACCCTGTAAAGCGTGCTTTGAAAGACGCAGGCTTGCAACCTTCTGATGTAAATCGTGTGCTGTTGGTAGGTGGTTCTACCCGTATTCCTGCAGTACAAGAGGCTGTTAAGGGCTTTATGAAAATAGAGCCGTCTAAAGACATCAACCCCGACGAATGTGTGGCACTGGGTGCTGCTATCCAAGCCGGTGTTTTGGGTGGCGACGTTAAAGGCTTGCTACTGCTTGATGTTACTCCGCTGAGCCTTGGTATTGAAACCATGGGCGGCGTGTGTACTAAAATTATCGAGCGCAACACCACTATCCCCACCAAAAAAAGCCAGATATTCTCCACTGCGGCCGACAACCAACCAAGTGTTGAGGTAAACGTGTTGCAAGGTGAGCGCGAAATGGCAAAAGACAACAAAAAGCTGGGTACATTCCATTTGGATGGCATCCCTTCAGCACCTCGTGGCGTACCGCAAATCGAAGTTACTTTTGACATTGACGCCAATGGTATTGTAGCAGTTTCCGCAAAAGATCTGGGCACAAGTAAAGAGCAAAGCATTACCATCACGGCATCTACAAACATGAGCAAAGATGAAGTGGAAAAAGCTGTTAAGGAAGCCGAGCAATATGCCGAGCAAGACAAAGCACAGCGTGAAAAAGTGGATGCACGCAACATGGCAGACTCTATGGTATTCC
>CAYJIC010000203.1:0-1034 GCA_964370155.1 uncultured Oscillospiraceae bacterium | reverse complement strand
TAGTAGGGCTTGTTACCGAAATATTTGGAAATTCACTTACCTTACAGGTGGGTGAGGCAGAAGGTGGAATGATGGTTGGCGGCGGTGGGGCATCAGGTGGTGAAAGACCGCAAGGTGAAGATGGCGAAATGCCGGAAGACTTTGAAGGCGGTGAGCGACCACAAGGCGGAGATGGCGAAATGCCGGAAGACTTTGAAGGCGGCGAGCGACCACAAGGCGGAGACGGTGAGATGCCGGAGGGCCTTGAAGGTGGCGAAAGGCCTAGTGGCTCGGGTGATGGAGCAAACGCAGGCGGTGCAGGCATGGCCGGAACGATGGAGGAACAAGATTTCTCTGAGCTTATCACGTTGACGGATGAAGAAGTGTCATACACCATACCGGTGGACGCACCGGTGACGCAATCCGGCACTGAAATGACATTTTCACAAATCACAAAAGACATGTATATCTCGATATCACTGGATGAAAACGAGCAGATTGTGTCTATAAATATTTTGGGGTAATAAACATGATTAAAATGCAAAATATCTGCAAATCATATAGTATAGGCGAAGAAAAGCTGGATGTGCTACACAGCATAAACTTGCAAGTAAAGCAAGGCGAGTTTGTGGCGATACTTGGACCATCAGGCTCGGGAAAATCAACGCTGATGAACATCATAGGATGTATGGACAACTGGGACAGCGGTGAATATTTTCTTGACGGAGTGCCTGTACACGAAAAAAGAAGCCGTGCACTTAGTAAGATCCGAAACGAAAAAATAGGGTTTATTTTTCAAAAATATCAGCTGATTTCAACGTATTCTGCACAGCAAAATATTATTATGCCATTGTTGGCGCGTGGTTTTTCGCACAAGAAAGCCCTAGAGATGTCCAAAGATGCGATAGAACTTTTAGGCCTTGAAAAGCGCTTGTCGCATAAGCCCAAAGAATTATCGGGTGGCCAGCAACAGCGTGTAGCCATAGCAAGAGCCTTGGTAAGCACGCCGTCAATTTTGCTGGCAGACGAGCCCACAGGAGCGCTGGACAGTAAAA
>CAYJIC010000202.1:0-1034 GCA_964370155.1 uncultured Oscillospiraceae bacterium | reverse complement strand
TGTACTTTTCTATAAGCTGTTCGAGCTGTTACTTTTAAAAATCACAATGGAAGACATAAGCTACAGCTTTGAAATCAGCTTTAGAAATATTTTTTTCACGGTTTTGGCGTTTTCGGTAATCTTTTTTGTTATTTTAATCAAGTCGCTTTTGAAAATAAAACTATCTAGCCCGATAGAATTGTTAAAAAGCCAAAACCTAGGCGAAAAACCACCGAAGGCTAACTGGTTTTTGGGCATTTTAGGCGTGGCTGTCCTTGCCGCCGCGTACTACATTGCGCTCACAGCGAAAAACCCACTAGCGGCCATCGAACTGTTTTTCGTCGCTGTGTTGCTGGTTGTCATCGGCACATACCTTGTTTTTATTTCGGGTTCGGTACTGCTGTGTCGTATTTTGCAACGAAACAAAAAATATTACTACAAGGCAAACCATTTCATTTCGGTGTCGTCCATGGCATACCGCATGAAGCGCACAGGCGCAGGCCTTGCCGCCATTTGCATCTTCTCCACCATGGTTCTGGTGATGCTGTCATCTTCTTTTAGCCTATATCTTGGCAACGAAGACCTGCTCTCGCAGAGATACCCACACGATATCAACATGCTGTTCACCTCGGACGAGCCGTCTCAGATGCCGGAAGATTTTGTAGTGGCGGTGGAAGAGTTTGTGCACAGTGAAACGACGGAAAATGGCGGCGTGGTTGAAGATGCGCTGGTTTATCAGCGATTGGTAACGTCAGGCCAGCTGCAAAACGGCCACTTAGAGCTTGATTTCATGAACGCCACCAATTTTGATAGCATTTACCAGGTGTTTTTCTACGAGGCGTCAGAATACAACGAAAACATGGGCGCAAGCATTTCGCTAAGTGAGAATGAAGTGTATATACATTCCCCACGTGAGGAATTTACAAACGATAGCCTTTCTGTGCTGGACGCTACCTTCACTGTCAAAGGCACGCTGGATGATTTTTGGAGCGACAGCATTTCGGCGATGACCATTTTCCCCACACTGATGGTGGTGGTAAATGACCTTCACGACA
>CAYJIC010000201.1:0-1037 GCA_964370155.1 uncultured Oscillospiraceae bacterium | reverse complement strand
ACATGCCCAGCCCGTTATGGTTGTCAAATTTGTTCACCAAGTTCGGGCTTGTCATTGCAAACAACGGGTACGGGCACTGAAACACCACGTTTTCTGCGATGCCGTCCATGTGGTTTGTTTCCACTAGTTCGCCATTTTCAATGACATATCGCTTGTTTTCGATGCGATATCCGCCGCTCTCACGCAGATGGCGTTCGACGTGCACATATTGTGTGCCGCCCTCGATTGTTTGGCTGACGAACGCAACGTCCGCTACCACGCCGTACTGCACGCTTAGTGGAATGATGTGTAGCGCGTCCACGCATTGTAGTTTTATCGATGCGCCGGTCTCACTGCCGTGGATTGTCGGGATTAGTGCCGCTGTTCCGCTGTACATTTCTTTTTGGACTAGTTTGTTTGCTTTGTCCCAAAAACCCACCTGTTCTGACCATGTTTTGAAGAAGTTTTGGCTGTTTTCGTCTTCAATTTTGATGTATGTGCGTTCGTTTAGTAGGATAGATGCCCAGTCTTCGCATACCTTGTATGCGCTGGGTAGCGTGTACATGTCTGTCTGCACGCTGCCGGAATCGCTGCTGCGGCTTACCCTGTGGAATGCCGCGTTGTAGCCACGCCACCAGCTTTGCCAGTCTTGGATTTTGGCGTAGTATGTGCTGTCGATGTTGTACCCGTACGCCTGGTTTAAATACCGAATTACTGTCGAAATAATACGCATCACCTCATTTTTTCCGCTTTTTGAAAAAAGCCACGCTTTTTTGAAAAAAAGCTTAGCAAAAAACTTTAATCAAAAAGCTTTAATATATTTACCTAAAATAGAATTACCTAAAACACATAACCTAATAAATTACCACGCCGCAGGCTATTGCATGCGCCGCTGGCGCAAAACTTTAATCAAAAATCATATACATATAATAGAATCACCTAATCCACATAACTCCCCTTGGATAATATTGCGTTGTTACGTATATATCCAAAAAAACCGACGAATTTTGTATAAAATTCGTTAATTGAAAGTTTTTGCTAAGCTTTTTTCAAAAAGC
>CAYJIC010000200.1:0-1039 GCA_964370155.1 uncultured Oscillospiraceae bacterium | reverse complement strand
CTTTTTTCAAAAAGCGGGGTTAGGCCCAGGGGTCGGCTTCTTGTGGTGGTCTGATATCTGAGAGCAGCATTTGTTCCCATAAGAACCACTGGTTTGTAGATGGTTTATGCCGAAGCGTCACCGATCTCTCGGTATCCGCGCCACCTGAACGCACAAACACTTTCAGGTACCCTTCGTTAATTTGCTGCCGAGAATACGGATTCTCATGCACTTCAATGGTATACGGTTTCGACGGTGTATAGTTATTTGTCGGCACAGCCCCCGCAAAATACGACGCCGGCACATACCACTTGTCATCCCGAAACCTGTCCGCTATAAACTGCTTTTCACGCTCGGTGATGGGACTGGGCCCTTTAAGAAAATTCAGCATCTCAATTGCCGCGTCTTTATCCACAGGATACATGCACAACGCCGCTACACACATCGCAACAGTATTTTGCGGCTTGGTCATATCCGCTTGCGGCATCGCCTGCATCTCGGCCAAACTCACCGGTAACTTATTCATCACAACAACTTTCGCCTGACCGGTAACCTCACCAACCACCTGCTTTGCCGCACCCTCTAACTCTTTCGCCGCCTGCATCGCGGTACTTTTCAGCTCATCTAAAAACGACATACATGCACCTCCTTTTTAAATCTATGCCACGTTCCTTTTTCATGTTTGTAAAATATGCCCCGGCCTAGAACTTGCCGCCGCCACCGGAAAATCCTCCACCGGACCTTCCGCCGCCGCCGGACCTTCCGCCGCCACCACTACTTTTTTGTATCTTTGTACGCGTGGTGGTAGTGTGGCTGAAATTATCATGCTGTGTATGGATATTCACGCCACCTTGCGGCACATACTCGGTAGCACCTTTGGCCAACCTCACGCTTTTCAGCTGTGCACGAAGGCTAAAACACACAACCAATGCAATAACAAACGATATCATGATTATTATTACAAGCGCAATTACCCACTCATACTTTACGGCATACTTGATCTCGTACATGTAATCATAAAATCCGCCATACCAATCATCCTCGGCAAACTCTTCAAGGA
>CAYJIC010000199.1:0-1074 GCA_964370155.1 uncultured Oscillospiraceae bacterium | reverse complement strand
GCTTTTTCTGCAAGTAATCTATCAGCTCGTCTCTATCCATCGCAAAATCGCCCACGCACAAGCTAAAAAACCACTTGTTACTGCGTACAGTTTCTTTAAATGGTAGCACACGCAGCCCGTGTTTTCCGTCTAATTTTTGTACATACTGGGCATACATTTCTTCTTTTCGAGCGATAAAACCTTCCAGCTGTTCCAGCTGAGCCAGGCCCAGTGCCGCTTGTAGGTTTGTCATGCGATAGTTATACCCTATTTCATCGTGAGTGTAAAACACCTCGCTGGTTTTAGCCTGAGTGGACAGATGTTTTGCGTGCTGTGTCCAGCTGTCGTGACGGCTTACCAGCATCCCGCCGCTTCCTGTTGTGATAATCTTGTTTCCGTTAAAGCTATACACACCCACATCGCCTATACTACCGGCCATACAACCTTTATATTTGCCTTCTTTATAGTAAGTGCCCAGTGCCTCGGTGGCGTCTTCAATCAACACAAGGCTATATTTTTCAGCAATTTCCACCAGCTTTTCCATGTCACACATTTCACCAAAAACATGCACCACTTCAATAGCCTTCACTATACGTTTTGTTTTGTTGTTTACCAAAGCGCCATCTTTCATGCTACAGTTGTTTTCACAAAAGTCTCTTACAGCGTCAGGATCTATACACAAAGTGTCGTCACAGCCCATAAACACCGGATGCGCCCCTACATATGTCACGGGATTCACCGCGGCAATAAACGTAAGGCTGGGCACAATCACTTCATCGTTTGCGCCTATTCCCGCCACAAGCATGGCAAGATGAAGCCCTGCCGTACCCGAAGCACACGCCACCGCAGACGACACACCCACATATTCTGCCAGCTTGTTTTCAAATTCTGTAACTTTTGCGCCGCCGCTTGATACCCATTCGCTTACCACAGCGTCGTTCACATATTCTTTTTCGTTGCCGGAAAAGTTTGGCACCGACAACGGTATAAACGCATTTTCCATGTTTTCCCTCATTTAATCTATACATAATTTATATATACTTACCTTTATTTTTATTATTATACTAGTAATTTCCCATAACATCAATATACCAG
>CAYJIC010000198.1:0-1110 GCA_964370155.1 uncultured Oscillospiraceae bacterium | reverse complement strand
GAAATGCCATCGAGTGCATCCTCAAACGGTAGTTTTGCAACCGAAGCAAGAGAAGCCGCTGCTCCACTGGTGTCTCTACCATGCATTGGGTTTGCACCGGGCGCAAAAGGTACACCGGCCTTTCTACCGTCGGGTGTATTGCCTGTTTTTTTGCCATACACCACATTTGAAGTGATGGTCAAAATAGACATAGTCGGAACACCGTTTCGGTAGGTATGGAACTTGCGTATTTTCTCCATAAATGTATGGATAATGTCAGTGGCTATGCTGTCTACCCTATCGTCATTATTCCCAAATTTAGGATAATCTCCCTCTACCTGATAATCCACAACAAGACCATCCTCATCTCGGATTGCTTTCACCTTGGCGTATTTAATTGCGCTTAATGAATCGGCTATAACCGAAAGCCCTGCAATACCGGTCGCAAAATAGCGTTTAACTTCCCTATCATGTAAAGCCATTTGCACACGCTCATAGCAGTATTTGTCGTGCATATAATGGATTATGTTTAGAGCATTAACATACAATCCGGCAAGCCATTCCAACATATCATCGTATTTTTGCGCAACATCATCATACTCCAGATATTCCGTTGTCACAGGGCGATATTTTGGACCAACCTGAATTTTCAGCTTTTCATCCATGCCGCCGTTAATTGCATATAGCAAGCATTTTGCAAGATTTGCTCTTGCACCGAAAAACTGCATTTCCTTGCCCACCTTCATAGAAGACACGCAGCAGGCTATTGCATAGTCGTGTCCATGAATTTCTCGCATCAATTCGTCGTTTTCATATTGTATTGAAGATGTTTTTATCGACATTTTTGCACAGTATCTTTTAAAGTTAGCCGGCAAACGCCACGACCAAAGAACGGTCAAGTTTGGCTCCGGAGCAGGACCCAAAGTATCGAGCGTATGCAAAAACCGATATGATGTTTTTGTGACCAGGTGATTACCCCCGGTTGCCATGCCACCAATCGACTCAGTAACCCACGTTGGATCGCCTGAAAAAAGGTTGTTATACTCAGCTGTTCGTGCAAATTTAACAAGGCGCAATTTCATCACAAAATGATCGATATACTCTTGAATCTCATCTTCGGTTACAATCCCG
>CAYJIC010000197.1:0-1117 GCA_964370155.1 uncultured Oscillospiraceae bacterium | reverse complement strand
CTTTGTCGTTGTTTAGCGCGTAGTTGATAAGGTCAAATAACTGTAGGTTTTTTTCGGTTTCAGCGGCAAGGGTTTCTCTTTCATTTGTGGCGACGATAAAGTTGTTTTGCAAATCTCTGTTCATGTAGTAGGCGCTGTTTATACGGTCGATCAAATTATCGCCAAATGCCAGCACAAAGCGAGAAATTCCACCAAGGCCTGTTTGCTGAGAAGTGGCCAGCTGATATTGCTCATGAAAACCTTTCATAAGGTTTAAAAAATCTTCATCACTGATGTCGTCGTTGGCTACGGCCATAAAATTCCTGTAAGTGTGTCCGTAAACAAATATGGTGTTGTCAAGGCCTAGCTGAACATAAGCATCGTTGCCGGTTTGCAAAATTTCACTACAAGATTTGAAGTATTGTTCTTCACCAAAAGTGGCAATCATCATGTCAGCATTTATGATGTCGGTCATGCACATTTTATTATAGTTCATGACTTCTAAATCTATTAAAAACTGTTCATAACTTGGAACTTTTAATCTATGATCAATGAGTTTTCCATCTTTGCTGTTGTTGGAGTGCATAATAGTAATATTCTCCTTTCAAATTTGATGATAAAAATACTTGTGGTGTCGATAAAATACTACTACAAGTAAAGAGTATAAATCAGTATAATACTACCATGGCAAAAGTGAAAACTCAAGACTTTTTAAGCAATATGTAGTGGATTTTGTGAAATAAATTTTAACATTCAGAGAAATTGAAACACCATAAAACACATAGAAAAACTAGGATTTTCTGATATAAAATAATGTGGATACTTGGAAATTATGTATATGACAGGAAATGTTACACAAAAATATGAATAAATAATATATTTTCTTAAAAAAGTGTTAAATTCGTGATATAATGACAGAGAGATATCTTTAAAAAGAAATGATGCTTTTTATAGAGTTTGTAGATGATGAGACTTAGGCTCGCATGAAATTTATTTAGCAAAAATTCAATAACGAAAATGGAGGTCAAAAATCATGTCAAAATGTAGTAATTGTGATTTTAATTTGGCTGAATCGGCAAAGTTTTGCGACAATTGTGGAACACCGGTAGCGGCACCGGCAATGCCCACAGCGGCACCG
>CAYJIC010000196.1:0-1136 GCA_964370155.1 uncultured Oscillospiraceae bacterium | reverse complement strand
CGTGAGATTGATGTTTTTTGCGGAGCTTTTCAAATCTTGTCACCCCCATATTCAGCCAACAGCGTTACCGTATCCATGTATTCACGGCTCATTTCTATCATCTCGCTTACGCTTGAAAGCATAGCGGATATGACCATGTGAATTGGCACGGCTCGGATATGTTGGGGGAGCATATCTATGCGAGGGTCTTTGTCAATCGTTTCGTAAAGGTCGGGTACACCGATTAAGATAGCATATTGCAATTCGCTCATAAGGGTGTACACCCATTTTCCTTTGCTTGTCAAAATGATGTTTGTTACATCAACGTCGGCATCTTGAATAAAGTCGATATTGCAGTGCAGTTTTTTAAGCGGTATTTCAATAACACCTTGCACCTCATCGTGATACATCTGATTTTGCTTTTTTTCGTTGTTTTTCAATTTTCAGTACCTCCTGTGTAAGATTTTTATAGGCTTCGGCTACCTTGCCTTTGGGGTCGTGGGCATAAATGCTTTTGCCCTCTGCCGATGTCTCGGCGGCTCTGACTGAGTGGGGTATTTCAGTCTGAAACACCTTGATTTTGCTACCATAGGTCTCACGGAGTAATGTGCCGATGTCCTTTGAAAAGTTGGTACGGCTATCCGTCATGGTGAGCAAGATACCGTCAATTTGCAGCTTTGGGTTAATCTGCTTGCGTACCTTGTTAATGGTCTGCAAGAGCAATTCAAGCCCTTTTGTCGGCAAAAATTGTGATAAAACGGGGACAATTACGCTATCTGCCGCCGCCAATGCGTTAATGGTGAGCATACCGAGCGACGGCGGTGTGTCAATAAGAATGAAGTCGTAGTCTTTCTTAACCGTGTCGATGTACTGCTTGAGAATTGTTTCACGGCTCATGGCGTTGACGAGTGATACTTCCGTACCCGACAACTCAATATTGCCCGGCAAGAGGTCTATGCCCTCATGGTGGGATATAATGCCCTCTTTGTGGGCAAGGGGAGTATCGGTCATAATCTTGCTCATTACGGTGGCAAGGCTTGTTTCAATATTGTCGGGTTGTGGGTGTCCTAAGCTGATGGTCATGCTACCTTGACTATCTCCGTCAATGCACAAAACCTTTTTGCCCTGCTGTGCAAGCCCGATACCCAAACTCACAC
>CAYJIC010000195.1:0-1161 GCA_964370155.1 uncultured Oscillospiraceae bacterium | reverse complement strand
CTGCTGCACCAAACAGCATGCTCATTAGATTGCCTTCGATTTGCTCTACATCAAAACCGATGCCGCCGGCACCTGTCTCGGCACTTTTTACTACAAATCGGTCTTCACTTTCAAGGTAGGAAATTTTCACACCGGCTTTAGATGCATTAATATCGTCGAGGATGGTGGCAAGATCTACCGAGGAATCATAAGAAAACTCCACACCATTAATTGAGAATGTTTGTTTATTGCCCATCAATGTGTCCGAGAAGTTCAAATCTTTTAGGGCAATATTTGTATTCAGTTTATTTGACATGCCATTTTCTATGCCCAGCATGCCCATCATAGCTGTTTCGCCTGTAATAGTGAATTTTTGGCTAACGCTACCGGAAGCAAAGCCTATCTCGCCCGTGACAGAATCATAACTCGCCGAAACACCCGAGCCAAAATAACGCTTCAACTGGTCGTTTATGGTGTTTACCATTGCTTCTTTAGCTATTTCTGCCGATGCGTCGTCTGTAGCATTTACATATTGCTCCAGCTCTTTTAAATCTATGTAAATTTGTTGTGTGCGACCGTCCAGGTCCACTGTAAAACTAGGCTGATATAGCTCAGTGTCAACACTGGCCAGAATCTCGCCTTGGCCACTCATTTCAGTAAGCCCGCTACCAAACATGCTCATTGCCAATGTCGGGTTGTCGGCACTTGAGTTTCGGTTGCCGTAAATCTCAATAAACGCATCTGAATCATCGGCTATTATCTGCAGTTTATTGTTTGTGAAGCGTGCCTCTGCCGGAATTGGATTACCGGAGTTGTTGAAAAGCTCGTTTAAATAATCTGCAACCTCTGTGGGTGACTTTCCACCAAGCTCCATCGGTGCATTTGCAATGCTAAGTACTTTATCGCCCACTTTGATAGTCAGAGTAGCATCTGTGCCACGATAAGAATTGAACAGCTCCTCGGCGGCATCATGATCAAACACACCGTTCACAGGACCGCTGGCATTCGTTTGTGTTTTTTCTGTACGTGCAGTGGCCAATTGCTTAATATAGTCCATGCTGGTTGTGCCAATGGATGCCGTTGTGCCTGCTGTCACAGAAAAAGCCGCAGATAACCCACTGGGTGGATTCACTGTGCTAGTCATTGTATTATAAAAAGAACTCGACAAAAGATTGGTATCTG
>CAYJIC010000194.1:0-1165 GCA_964370155.1 uncultured Oscillospiraceae bacterium | reverse complement strand
GGTCGTAGCGTGTGCCGGACAAAAACGCCTCCCACGCCGAGAAATCTTCGCCCGAACCAAGCCGATAGTATCGTGAAGACTGCTCGGTGAAAACCAAAAATAACTGTACTATAATAATGCACAAAAATGCAAAACAAAGCAAGGTGGGAAGTATATGTGTTTTGATATGCGTCCATGTGGTTTTGCAAGCAGTGGTGAATGTTCCTTTTGGATGAAATATAAAAAAGGCGACAAAAGCCATAACCAAAAATAATAAGTTGTGCACCGCCCAAAAATCAGCACCGGCCGCAAATAAAATCACACCCAGCCAAAGCAGAAAATATCGGCGATGTGACATATCTTGCAAGTAAGCAAAAAGCACGTAAAGCAGTAAAAACAAAAACATGGGCGAGTGCCAATAAAACCAAGCATCGTTCCAAAGGCCTATACCGCTGAAGGTGTATCCAATACCGATAAGGGATAAAACTGCGGTGTGCGAAAAAAACAGGGAAGAAAACTTGAGCAAAAAATATACGGTTAAAAAAGGTGCTAATAAAGAATTTAGTAAAACATATAATAGATATTCAGGAATGATGATCGAGAAAAAAGAAAAGAAACCCACAAGGCCTGCACATAGTATGAAAAGTATATTTCCAAAATTTGGGGCAAGGGGGCCTAAAAAGGCGTTGTAATACTGGGCATAACCTTCAAGGTCTAACGGGTTCCACCATGCGATGTCGCCTTCTGTGCGTATAGAATGCATGGAAGTGGCAAAAGCAGTGAAACCATGGGCGCCGTCGTGGCGAGGCAAAAACCCGTCTGTTAAAAGCTGAATATCCCATAACACAAAACGAAGAACAGCAATACCCATCGCTAAAAACAAAATGCGATGTTTTTTTATGAATGCGTATATCGAGGTAGGAAACATACAAACTCCTGTTCTTAATTTAAAGTAATATAAGAAATTAAACAAGTGCGAAATCAGCAGATATTTTTTCGTGTACAGCCTTTGCAGACAAGTCATATACTTCACGTAGATATGCAGTACTGCCCACTGTGGAAGAAAAAGTGTCGTTTAGGCCGAAACGGTATAATGGTGGCATCATGCCATGTTCTGCAAGTGTTTCGGATACAGCGCCACCCAGACCGCCTACTATGGTGTGTTCTTCAAGGGTGTATATACGCT
>CAYJIC010000193.1:0-1194 GCA_964370155.1 uncultured Oscillospiraceae bacterium | reverse complement strand
GGCTAAATAAAAAACGGACTCGGATTACATTGACTTGGCCCAGCAAAAAACTTTACCTAAAGGGCAAGGGCGCCGTATTTGTATTTTCAATACAAACACGGTAACAGTTTTTTCTGAAGAGGCTTTATACGTGCATAACCTGATATATAAGGTATTACGGATGTTAGGCTCAGGGCGGCACCTAGCGGTGCGGCAATAGCCTGCGGCGTGGTAATTAGGCAGGCTTTGTGTTTCAAATAATTTTATTATAAGTAATGTGTTTTTAATTGAGTTTTTTGCCAAGCTTTTTTTCAAAAAAGCGGGAAGCGGGAGGAGATATATAGATGAAAGAGTTACAGAAAGTTTATGATCCGGCGCAGGTGGAGGATAGCACGTATGCGTTTTGGACAAAAAAGGGGTATTTTGCGCCCAGTGATGACAAGAGTAAAAAACCATACACCATAGTGATGCCGCCACCAAACATCACGGGCCAGCTTCACATGGGTCACGCGATGGACAACACGTGGCAGGATATCTTAATACGTTTTAAGCGTATGCAGGGGTATGCCGCGCTATGGGTACCGGGCACAGACCACGCGTCTATCGCCACCGAGGCACGGATTGTGGCAAGCATGAAAGAAGAAGGCTTGAGCAAAGACGATTTAGGCCGTGACGGGTTTTTAGAACGTGCATGGCAATGGAAAGAAACATACGGTGGCAGAATAGTCCAGCAACTGAAAAAACTGGGCAGCAGCTGTGACTGGAGCCGTGAACGATTCACCATGGACGAAGGATGCAGTAAAGCGGTATCGCATGTGTTTAAACGCCTTTATGATGAGGGCCTTATTTATCGTGGCGAGAGGATTATCAATTGGTGTCCGCATTGCCTTACGTCTATTTCTGACGCCGAGGTAGAACACGAGGAACAAAACAGCTCGCTGTGGCATGTGAGGTACAGGGTAGTTGGTAGCGACGAATATGTGACGGTGGCTACCAGTAGGCCCGAAACCATGCTGGGTGACGTGGCGGTGGCTGTGCACCCAAACGACGAGAGGTATAAACATCTGCATGGTAAAAACGTGATTTTGCCATTGGTGAACCGTGAAATTCCTATCATCACAGACACGTATGTTGACATGGAGTTTGGTACAGGCGCGTTAAAAATCACGCCGGCACATGACCCGAACGATTTCGAGGTGGGTCAGCGTCACGAAC
>CAYJIC010000192.1:0-1210 GCA_964370155.1 uncultured Oscillospiraceae bacterium | reverse complement strand
AGTGGTATGTTTTCCCTTATTTATTTTACATCGGCTATTATCTAAAAAACTTTAGTCGAGGTATGTCGGTATGAGTGTGCTGTATGGATTTTGCTCATTTTATTCGCCTAAAGCTTTTTTCAAATCAGATATATATAAGGATTGTTGCTTTTTCATATAAAGTCCTAAAACAAATTTATGATAGGATTTTTAGGTGTAATTTCTTCTGTGAATTCAATCTTTGCGCCATTTTGAAATTCTGAAAACTTACCATACCATTGCCACTCATATGTTGACCTTTGATTTTAAATGAATAATATTTTAGTGGCTCTTTATCTTTGATTTCAAATTCTGTTTTATAACCATCTTTTGATATTTCAACGAAAATATTATCATCTACTACTTTAATATCTTTTTACATTCAACCTCTTTATAATTCAAATAAAGAAATTTGCTCGTTTTTTTGCTCAAACTTCCAAACATAAGGAAAAACTTCTTTTTCACCATAGAGCATATTATTATCTTTGCAGAATTTCTTAATAAGTCTTGAAAGTTTTGCGTTGTTAGGACTTTTAATACCATATGATGAGCCATACTTTTTCATGTATTCTCGCTTTATATTTGGGAACAGTTCATCTAATTTTTTGTAATAATACTCACGATTTCCAAAGCGAAGTGTCATTCCAATCCCAAAAGTAACAATTCCTTTGACATCTGATTGTTTGCAGTAGTCCAGTATTCCTAAAATGTTTTCTTCGGTATCATTGATAAATGGCAAAATAGGTGTAAGCCAAACAATAGTAGGAATATTCGCCTTTTGCATTTCTTTCAAAACCTCAAATCGCCTTTTTGTAGTACAAACATTAGGCTCTAACACTTTGCAGAGTTTTTCATCATAAGTTGTAAGTGTCATCTGTACAACACATTTTGTTTTTTTATTTATGCGTTTTAATATATCAATATCACGCAATATTAAATCGGATTTAGTGAGAATTGCAACACCAAAATCGTGTTTTTCTATTAGTTCAAGAGATTTTCTTGTGTGCATAAGCTCTTTTTCAAGTGGTATATATGGGTCAGTCATTGCACCTGTGACAATCATACCCTTTTTTCGTTTTTTAGATAATTCCTTGTCAATTAACTCTAAGGCGTTTATTTTGACTTCTATATCTTCAAAGGTATAAGTTTTCCCATAAACCTCAGATCTACTATCACAATAAATACAACCATG
>CAYJIC010000191.1:0-1216 GCA_964370155.1 uncultured Oscillospiraceae bacterium | reverse complement strand
GCTCGTCCATGATATACACCGTTTGGCCGGTATCTCTTTTTGCAAGCTCCAGCGATAACTTCATGCGCTGTGCCTCGCCACCTGATAATGTGGTTGCGCTTTGGCCCAGCTTGATATACCCCAGTCCTACATCCACCATGGTTTTTATCTTACGGCGAATTTTGGGCTGATTTTCAAAAAACACCAGTGCTTCGTCGGCCGTCATCGCCAGCACCTCGGCAATGTTTTTATCTTTATATCTCACTTCCAATGTTTCACGGTTATACCGTGCGCCCTTACACACCTCGCATGGCACAAAAATATCCGGCAAAAAATGCATCTCAATTTTTAGAATACCGTCACCCTCACAGGCTTCACACCGTCCGCCTTTTACGTTAAATGAAAACCTACCGGGCCCATATCCTCTAATTTTCGCTTCTTGAAGCTGACTAAACAGTGTACGGATATCTGTAAATACACCTGTATATGTAGCAGGATTGCTGCGCGGAGTGCGCCCTATAGGGCTTTGGTCGATGCCTATAACTTTATCTACCCATTCTTCGCCATTCAAAGCTTTGTGGTCGCCCGCAAACGTACGTGCTCCATTTAGGTCTGCCGCAAGGCGCTTGTACAATATCTCGTTCACCAAGCTGGACTTACCACTACCTGAAATGCCTGTGACAGCCACCATAGTACCCAGCGGAAATTTCACGTCTACATTTTTCAGGTTGTTTTGCTTCGCCCCTACTATCTCCAGATATTTCCCGTGACCTTTGCGACGCTCATACGGTATTTTTATAGATTTCTTACCCGATAAATAAGCGCCTGTGATACTGTTTTTTGCCGCTTTCACATCTTCTATGCTACCTGCCGCCACCAGCTCGCCACCATGTATGCCGGCGCCCGGACCTATGTCCACGATATAGTCTGCCGCGCGGATAGTATCCTCATCATGCTCCACCACAATAAGTGTATTACCAAGATCACGCAGACGTTTAAGCGTAGCAATAAGCCTGTCGTTGTCACGCTGATGCAGGCCTATGGATGGCTCATCCAGCACGTACAACACACCTGTCAGCGCACTACCAATCTGTGTGGCCAATCGTATACGCTGGCTTTCACCGCCTGAAAGGCTGGCTGCGCCACGCATCAACGTTAAATATCCCAGTCCCACTGACTGCAAAAATCCAAGCCGCTCGCCCACTTCCTTCAAAACACCGTCACCTATAAGATGCTC
>CAYJIC010000190.1:0-1255 GCA_964370155.1 uncultured Oscillospiraceae bacterium | reverse complement strand
CTTTAGATTCTGCCAGTTCAGGTCCGGGGCGGCTTTCTGTGACTTTTTATCGTTCTCAACTGCCTCAAGAATATTTGGACAAATTGCAAGCGTGGCAGGAAGATTTTGCTTGGATTTTGCCATGGAGAGAACAGGATAGTAAAACTCGATATGCGGCTTTTGCGCCTACCCCTAAAGATATAGCGCGGGTAGCACATGGGCAAAGAATAGATGATAAGCTTATGAAGGCTACTTTAGAGAGATTGTTGCCTTGTATAGTAGACGGCGCACCATTCCCCCTTGATATTGTGCAATCTTGTTATCGGCGTGCTTGTCAAAGAATTGCCTTGGAAAAATGGGAATGGCCTATGGTTATTGGCATAGCTTGTGCCGTGTACAAAGGCTATTATGCCAGACATCCCCAATTAGCAAAAAGGAGAAAATATACCATGTCTCTTGATGAAGAACGCACCACTCGTGACTATTTGTACGGTCGCCTTTTAGCCGTGGCGGAATATTTAGAGCGTCGCGCCTTGGGCGATGAAAACAGGCCTACCAATGCCGAGCGCTTATTAACTCGCTTTGCTGACAGACCTTTTTCCACATGGCGCACCATAGAAACGCAATTAAGCCCTTACCAGCGCCGTTTACAAACTACGCAGCAAGGCACATTTATCTATGGAAAAAGGCTTTTACAAACCATTTGTAATGCTTTTGACCCTGATGAATTTACCAAGGACGATAAGCTTTCCGGTGAATTTTTACTGGCATATCATTGCCAATTGTCTGTCTTATATACCCCTAAAAATAAAGAAAACACTGCCATAGAAGAAGGAGCCAGTCATGAATAGTTTGCAACATAAAATTGATTTTGCCGTTATTTTAACCGTAGACCATGCCAATCCCAACGGAGACCCTTTGAATGGTAACAGACCTCGTACCGACTATGAGGGTCGCGGTGAAATCAGTGATGTGTGTCTTAAACGCAAAATACGCGACAGATTACTCGAAGAAGGGCAAGGTATCTTTGTGCAATCGGATGACAGAAATATTGACGGTATGCCTTCTTTGAAAGCAAGGGCAGAGTCTAAAGAGTTTGGTTTAGGCGTAGAAACTTTTGATACAAAAAAAACAAGTAAGGAAGAAGCGGCTAAAAAAGCTTGTGAAAAATGGTTTGACGTGCGCTCATTTGGGCAACTCTTTGCTTTTAAAAGTAAGGGCGCTGACGGTGTGTCCATTGCTATTCGTGGCCCTGTGAGTATTCAATCTGCCTTCA
>CAYJIC010000189.1:0-1267 GCA_964370155.1 uncultured Oscillospiraceae bacterium | reverse complement strand
TGGAAAGAACCTCTGTTATGCCGTCGCCCATTTCGATAACAGACACGTCGAATGTGCCGCCACCAAGGTCATACACCATGATTTTTTGGTCGGCTTCTTTGTCCACGCCATAAGCCAGCGCTGCCGCTGTGGGCTCGTTGATGATACGCAGTACATTAAGGCCGGCAATGGCACCTGCGTCTTTTGTAGCTTGACGCTGACTATCGCTAAAGTATGCCGGTACAGTGATAACAGCATCTGTCACTTTTTCGCCCAAATAACTTTCAGCATCTGCTTTCAGCTTGGTCAAAATCATTGCAGAAATTTCTTGTGGAGTATATTTTTTGCTGTCAATTTCCACTTTATGGTTTGTGCCCATTTCACGTTTGATGGAAGCAATGGTGCGGTCGGGGTTTGTGATGGCTTGACGTTTTGCCACTTGGCCCACCAAACGCTCACCGTCTTTTGCAAAGCCTGTCACCGAAGGGGTGGTACGTCCGCCTTCTGCATTTGGGATAACTACGGCGTCGCCGCCTTCCATTACAGCAATACAGCTGTTTGTTGTGCCTAAGTCAATACCTACAATTTTACTCATTATTATATCTCCTTTTGTTCAATTCATTACATGTTAAAATTCATGATTGTTTGCAAATATTATGTTCTATCTTTACTAAAAATTACATAAAACGTTGTCAAAATCTTTTATCTTTAAGGTGCTACCGCCACCATGGCATGGCGTACTACTCGCCCGTTTAACGTATATCCTTTTTGAACCACTCTTGTCACGTTTCCACTTTCCACACCTTCAACTTCTTCATGCATGCATGCGTTCATCAGCGTCGGGTCAAAAGCCTTGTTTTCACATTCTATTTCTTCTATACCCAGCTTTTTAAACACTTCTTGCGCTTTTTGCAGCGTGAGCTGTACACCTTTTTTATATTCTTCGTCTGCCGAAGGTGCCAATGCCGCCATAAAAAGGGTATCCAGCACCGGCAAAACTTGTTCTGTGGCATGTGCCACTCCGTTGGAAAACGCTACGTCTTTTTCTTCCTGAGTGCGACGACGATAGTTTTCATACTCTGCTGTGGTGCGTAAAAACTGGTCTTTCAACTTTTCGTTTTCTGCTTTAGCCTCTGCCATCTTTTCTTCTATCGCTGCTGTTTTAGCAGGATTTTGTTTGCTTTTTTTTGCTTTATTCTCTACCTTTTTTTCTTTTTTCGAGGTGTTTTCTTTTGCTTGCCCTGCGGCCGCCTCGTTTTCTTTTTGGGTCATTTTTTCTTTTGCTTCG
>CAYJIC010000188.1:0-1270 GCA_964370155.1 uncultured Oscillospiraceae bacterium | reverse complement strand
AATGATGTATACCTAAAGGCTTGAAACCGGCATTGAATGTGTGGTGAAAGAACTATAATGTTCCACGTGGAACATTATAGAGGGAATGAATACGCAATAATATAAATTTGAGAAGCGTTATTATTCAAGAGTGATATCTAGTATATATACGTAGAAACAGATCAAAAGATATAAAAACGCCAAAAACAGGTTTCAACTTGTAAAAATTATGATTTTTTACAAAAATTTAATGTTGAAAAATTTCAACAAGAGCGAAATAGAAAATCAGCAGAAAAAGATAAATTGGAATGTGCAATGAAGTAAAATGATGTGAAAAATAGAAGTTTTGGCAAAAAAACAAAATAGTTTTCAACAGGTTTTTCTGTTTCAACAATGTTCCACGTGGAACATTGTTGTTTTTTTTTGATTTCAGTGCTTTTTTTAGAGGCCTTGGTATGCTATACTGAACAAGCACGCAGTGTATATTGATGAGCAAAATATTAAAAAACCGTGTTTTTGAGCGACAAAATCCTTGCTGCGCAAAATTTGCATAAGTTTTGTACAAACAAAATTCTGCAAAAAAGGAAGCAATGCTGCTGTGGTGAGCTTTGGGAGATTATAGTGCGAGATAAACACGCGCGATAAAATATAGAATATCTAATGTGAAAGACTAGATGTATTCACACAAACTAAAAAGCTACAAAGATGACGCCTTAAAAGGTTTAGGTTAAAAGAGGCACAAATAGGAGGATGAAAATGGCGGCAAAAGTGGTTGCGATTGCAAATCAAAAAGGTGGTGTGGGCAAAACCACCACAACCGTAAACTTATCTTCGGCGGTTGCAGAAACAAATAAACGAGTGCTTTTGGTAGACTTAGACCCACAGGGCAACTCTACTTCAGCGTTTGGCTTATCCAAGCGACAAATAGAACACAGCGTATATGATGTTATTATTGGTGAGGGAAATGCAAAAGATATAGTCGTGCATACAGATTATAAAGTGGATATCATTCCTTCGAATATACAGCTGTCCGGTGCCGGAATTGAACTGGTAAGCATGCCCAGCAGGGAGGCTCGCCTGAGAGAGGGTCTAGCAAGCGTGCTTGATGACTATGATTATGTATTTATTGATTGTCCGCCTGCGCTTGACTTGCTAACACTGAATGGACTTTGTGCGTGTGACACGATTTTAGTACCAATTCAGTGCGAGTTTTTTGCGCTGGAGGGCTTGTCGGAACTGATGGGAACCATTAGAAATGTCAAAAAAACCTTCAATCCATACATAGAAATTG
>CAYJIC010000187.1:0-1299 GCA_964370155.1 uncultured Oscillospiraceae bacterium | reverse complement strand
TTTTTGCAAGTCCATTTTACACCATCAGTTATGTAACCAGTGGCGGTGCCGCTTTACAGTTGTACCAGCTTTCTTTGGAGGATAAAGACGCCGCTATAGACGCTTATTCTCAGCTGCTTGCAGTCGACCAAAACCAAGCGTATACCGACTTTTTAGCTACAGTAGACCTTCTACCCGTCACGGACAAGCGTGTTTTCCAAAACGCGGCAGGCATGTACCGTAAGATTTTCGGTATTGATGTGTCTTATCCGCTCGAAGATGATTCTGATTTACAAGACGCGGCATAAAGATTGCCAAAACTTTAGATTCCTCAATAAAAGCAGCGGAGCAAGCTGACACTCAGTCATTTTGCACCGCTATTTAATTTGAAAATCCAGCGAAATACAAAGACATATCTTTTTGCAAGAACGCCTTATTTATGGTATACTATATATCGCTGTAAATTTTGAAAGCATTTCATTTTATATGTATTTTCATATTCTTTATATACGACTTTAATTATCACAAGCAAATAGGAGGCACAACTCTTGGCAGACCAAAATATCCGCAATTTTTGTATCATAGCTCACATCGACCACGGCAAAAGCACTTTGGCCGACCGTATTTTAGAGCTGACCCAAAGTGTGGACCAGCGTGAGATGCGCGCCCAGGTGCTGGACGACATGGAACTGGAAAAAGAACGTGGCATCACTATTAAGGCACGTGCTGTCACCTTGCAATACAAGGCCGACGATGGCGAAATATATACCCTTAACCTTATCGACACTCCCGGCCATGTGGACTTTAACTATGAAGTAAGCCGCAGTCTTGCCGCATGCGAGGGTGCTGTTTTGGTGGTGGACGCCACCCAGGGTGTAGAAGCGCAAACCTTGGCAAACACCTACCTTGCCATAGAGCACGACTTGGAAATTGTGCCGATACTGAATAAAATGGACTTGCCCAGTGCCGAGCCTTCACGTGTTATCAAAGAAGTGGAAGACGTCATCGGCCTGCCTGCCGAGGATGCACCTCTTGTTTCGGCAAAAGCCGGCACAGGCATAAAAGATGTGCTGGAAAAAGTGGTTGCTGAAGTTCCCGCACCTAAAGGAGACGAGTCCGCACCGTTGCAAGCGCTTATTTTTGATGCCGCATATGACAGCTACAAGGGCGTTATTGTGTATGTCCGTGTGATGGAAGGAACCATCAAGGCCGGGGATGATATCAAAATGATGGTAACCGGTGCCACCTTCCATGTGGTGGAAGTTGGGCATCTCGGCCCACTTAGCATGGTGCCGTGCGATCAGCTTGCCGCCGGCGAAG
>CAYJIC010000186.1:0-1340 GCA_964370155.1 uncultured Oscillospiraceae bacterium | reverse complement strand
ACATATGGAAAGTGGGCTTTGGTGGCTTATGAAAAAATTGAAAGCTAGGCTGGCGGATACGCTGGGTAACCGCAAGGGTGAAATGCTGATTGAAACCATTATTTCGATCATGCTTTTTGTGGTTTTAATGGCCACAGTGACCACCATTATCACGTCTGCGACGCGAGGCCTTCGCTCGACACAGCGTGAGGCGGAGAATGTTCAAGATACTGTGAATAATATGGTGATTAGGTCTGCTACATTGACACCTCAGGTGAAGGATATTACTGTTACCCTTGAAAATAGTGCGCTGGCAGACCCGAGCACTACTTCTGTAGAGGTGACAGAAGAAGCACAGCTCACATCTGACGAAGGTATGCTTTATTTTTACATTAAACCATCGACACCATCGCCACCATGATATCACGCATAACATAACACAAAATATCTGTACAATATAGGAACAAATATGAAACTATTTAAACGTTTTAGATCTAAAAAAGGATTTACACTTATTGAAATGGTGGTTACCTTAACGGTGATGATCATTATCTTAGGGTTTATTACTAATATCTTTGTGCAGACTATGCGCATAGAGACAGGAGTAACAGATATAGGTCAGATGGAAGTTGTGGCAACGGAAGTAATGTCGGAGCTTATTGAAGATTTGCGCATGGCAAAAGCTGTGGACATGACAACCGTTCCCGGTGAGATAGCCATCACTACTGATAGTTATGTTGCAAGATACAGCATTGATGCGACGGATGAAATCTTGATGCGTGAATATAAAGACGCTGATGTACCGGGTGCAAAGCCTGTATTGGACCAAAGATTCTACATGGATCATGACATGGAATTGACATGGACAGAGGACGGAGACCCGACACTGGGCGACTATGTAGTAACGCTGGAAGTGGCGCTTTCAGAGCAAGATGGTACCGAGGTTTACAGGGAAGAGTATGTGGTTCGGCCTAGTTACATGAACGCAAATATATAATGAAGTAGATATGATATTAAAAGTCACCCACTTAAAGGGTGGCTTTTTTGGTGGCAGTGTGCCACCGGCACCCTGCCAAGAGCCGCCTTTCGATTCCCATACTTTGTAGCAAAACAAAAAGACGCCTATGTGGCGTTTCTTGGAACATAAAAAAGACACCGAGCTTCACTCGGTGCCGATTGGGTGCAGCCTCAGGCTGCTGATGGGAGTGTTGTTATAGGAATCACTTTAAAATACACATAAACATAAAAAAGACACCGAGCTTCACTCGGTGCCGATTGGGTGCAGCCTCAGGCTGCTGGAGCAGGTGATGGGAATCCTTTTTTGCGAAAAAGCCACGGCGGTTGCAGCGTGCCACCGGCAC
>CAYJIC010000185.1:0-1359 GCA_964370155.1 uncultured Oscillospiraceae bacterium | reverse complement strand
TTTTCACTGCCCCTTCGCCATCTTTAAGCTTTTTCTGATAGCTCCGGTATTGTTCTAGACCCATAGACGACTGAATCTTCATTTGCATTTCCTCCTAGCTACGGGCAAAACAGTTTTTCCGAAAAGTACACTGTTTCATTTCTTCCCTTATAACTTAATTCGGCTCAAATTTATAAAACTAAACAATAAAAAAGGTTACAAAATGATTACAATCAGATTTTTTCTTTTTCTCACAGATTATATATCCTTGTGTTCTTCATTTTATCGTGCTATATTATTTATAGTAATATATAATTACCATTTTTGCAACGTTTTCAGTTTCCAAACTGTTAACTTTTGCTTGTTTTACTAAATTTTCACATTTGCGGCTTTCACAATAACATATTTTAGAGAGGCGGTGCTTGAGCATGGGTCAAATTATTGCTGTGTCCAACCAAAAAGGTGGCGTGGGAAAAACCACTACTACCGGTGCTTTAGCCGCTGCTCTGCAAAAGCGTAACAAAAACGTGCTGTGTGTCGACATGGATGCCCAAGGTAACTTAAGTTTTAGCATGTCTATTTCCACAGATGATGTACCCACCACATACGAAATGCTCAAAGGCACTGTCACGGCGAGGCACGCTATTCAAAGCTCCCCTATCACCGATATTATTCCGGGCAATATATTGCTGTCCGGCGCAGAGCTTGAGTTTGTTGGCGAAGGACGCGAGTTCTTACTTAGCAATGCTTTAAAACCTATACGCGACGATTATGACTATATTTTAATTGATACTCCACCCGCACTTTCTATTTTAACCATAAATGCGTTTACTGCTGCGGATCGCTTGATTATTCCAATGTTAAGCGACATTTTCAGCTTGCAAGGTATCACGCAGCTTTACGAGACTGTTTCACATGTTAAGTCATATTGCAATCCTTCTTTACAAATTGCCGGTATTTTGCTTACACGGTTTTCTCCACGCACCCTTCTTGCCAATGAAGTTTTGGGTACAGCACAAATGATTTCCGGAGAACTTGGTATACCGCTGTTTCGCACATGCATCCGCAATAGTGTGGTAGTCACTGAGTCCCAGGCACTGCAGCGTAATATATTTAAGTATTCTCCACGAAATAGCGCGTCTAAAGATTATTTAGCTCTGGCAGATGAACTTTTATTTGGGGAGAGTAGCGCCTAATGCCAAGTAAACGAGAACTAGATAAAGAAAATATGTTTCGCAAAATCATGCCCACCGCCGCTGCCGCACAAGATGCTGCAAAAGGCGGTGATTCTGCTATGCAAGCTTCAGAGGAGCCGGCGCCTGCGCCTGCGCAAGAGCCAGCACCCCAGCCTTCTTCAGGCGGTGGCAAGCTTGACCAAGA
>CAYJIC010000184.1:0-1386 GCA_964370155.1 uncultured Oscillospiraceae bacterium | reverse complement strand
CCTCTTTGTCAATACCTTTTTTGAAAATTTTTCAAATTTCTTTTCAAGGCATTGATCCTGCGCTTGTTCTCACAGTGCGTGAAAAGCAGTAGCAACGAGTTCTAATTATATTCATATGCTTTGTATTTGTCAACAGGTTTTATGCGTGTTTTTACCACCTTGCCGTGTGTGTCCTTGTGCTATATATTATTTTATGATATTATAAATATCTTAAATAACACCTTTAAGGAGCACTTATAACAATGAATATACAACATAAGACCCGTTCGCTTGTTCAATTTTCCATACTACTTGCAATTGAAGCACTTTTTTGTTTCACCGCTTTAGGCTCTTTACCTATAGGGCCTATTGTTGCCACACTGGGAATGATACCTGTCATTTTAACTGCTATTTTAATGGGTCCCGCCATGGGTAGTTTAATGGGATTCTTCTTTGGCCTATTTAGTTTTATTGTTTGGACATTTATGCCACCGCCATCTTCGGCAGTCATCGCTTTTGTGTTTACACCTTTTTATTCCATAGGTGAAAATCAGGGTAACTTTGGCAGCCTTTTAATTTGTTTTTTGCCTCGTATACTTATAGGTACTGCTACAGGCACTATTTTCCTTTTAATGAAAAAGCTACCTCAAAAGCTTGATTTTATACGTTATGTTATTGCAGGTGCTGCCGGAAGTCTTGTGAACACCATCGGCGTGCTGGGTGGCATTTGGATATTCTTTGGCGATGCCTACTCCTCTATTGTCGGAATCGCAATGAGCACTATTTTACTTACTACTTTAAGTGTAAACGGTTTATTAGAAGCTATTATCTCGGGAGCGTCTGCCTTACTTGTTTGCAAGCCCTTACGCAAAGCACTTGAAAAATCAGGGTATAACAAATAAGAATATATCACACAAAAACCTCGATGTTTTAAAAAGAGGCCTATTTGCAAAGAAACAAGCTGACACTTCATTTTGAGCGAAGTGTCAGCTTGTTATTGTATACGGGGTATGCTCATAATGAGTATGTTGACATATTCATTATAACACTAAATTAATAAATGTTCTTCCTAACATAAAAAAGAAACATATTATTGTGAAAATACAGGATACAGCTCCAGTTGCATATGCCCAAACTGAATTATCATTCATAGAAAATTTGCACTTCTCCAAATACATTAAAAGTCCAAAAGAAACAGCCCCGAATATTCCTAAAAACCATAGTTCATAAATAAAAATACCTAATACTGAAAAAGCAATACTAACTATTGTTGTGAAGTAAGTTATTGCTTTAGCATTAACAGGGGACAGTAAATCATTGATTTCATTTTTCATTTTAATTCTCCATTCATTATATAAATAACCTTACGTTAGGGATTTGTTTATATTATCTTCGTTTGCTTGCTTT
>CAYJIC010000183.1:0-1402 GCA_964370155.1 uncultured Oscillospiraceae bacterium | reverse complement strand
CCACAGTTTTTTGAAACCACATCCGGTTGGTGGATTTCCTATATCGGGCGAATTTATCGGGCGAATTTGCTCAGCTAAATCCATTGAATCTATCTCAAACGCCCAATGTGCAAGCAAAGCGTCTTTGTTGCACGCTATAAATTTTTCGAGTTTTTCCCATGTGCTGTCGCAAATTGGCGGGAATCCACTTGCCTCTTTTGTAGGATTGTGCAAAAAAATCGGCCAAATGGTGGTCTTTAAAAGTTCAGTATCCCTTTGAATATACAAAAGAAACGGGTGCTTGTTTTGCTTGTCAAGATCTATAAATGCAAGCAATTTAATAGGCAAGCCTGTTCTTTTTTCCCATAACTGTGTGCATTGAAATCCATACTCTTCGGGTAAAATAATATTCATGTCATCACTTCCTCATTTTATTGATTATTTTTAACTACATCGGTTTGCTTATATCGGGCGAATTTGCTTGAATAATTGTAGTGAACTTATCTCAAGCGCCCAATGTGCAAGCAAAGCGTCTTTGTTGCACTCTATAAATTTTTCAAGTTTTTCCCATGTGCTGTCGCAAATTGGCGGGAATCCACTGGCCTCTTTTGTAGGATTGTGCAAAAAAACAGGCCAAAGTGCAGTCGTGTAACAAAGCGTATCGTCAGGTTGAGGATATAAAAGAAACGGGTGCTTATTTTGATTATCTGCATCCATAAATGCAAGCAATTTAATGGGCAAGCCTGTTTGAGCCGGGCATAGCTGTGTGCATTGAAATCCATACTCTTCGGGTAAAATAATATTCATGTCATCGTCTCCTTAAGTTTTTCCGCTCATAAATTGTTTGAGTCTGCGTCGCTATGCGTGTCAAATCCGGTGGCTACCACAGTGATTTTCATGAAATCACAAGCCTCGTTTGCAAACGTCACGCCCCAAATAATGTTAGCGTCGGGGTGAGTGGCCTCGGTGATGCTTGCGGCCGCAGATTCCACGTCTTCAAGGGCTGTGTCAGGTGAGGTGTGGATGTTGAAAATCAGGCCTCTTGCACCTTTGATACTGGTTTCTAACAGCGGACTGCTCACCGCCGCATGTGCGGCCTTCATGGCCGGATTATCCCCGCTTGCCCAGCCTATACCCATATGCGCATACCCTGTGTTTCGCATGACGCTATGCACATCGGCAAAGTCTATATTGATAAAGCTCGACGTGTTCAGTAGCGACGTGATGCTTTCCACGCCTTGACGAAGCACGTCATTTGCCGCCGCAAACGCATTCATCATGGTGATTTTTTCTTCGCTTACAAGTTTCAGGCGCTCGTTTGGAATCACAATCAGGCAGTCGACATAGCAGAGTAAATCCTCGATACCGTCTATGGCTTGTTTCATTCGCATACGGCCTTCAAAAGCGAATGGTTTTGTGACAA
>CAYJIC010000182.1:0-1404 GCA_964370155.1 uncultured Oscillospiraceae bacterium | reverse complement strand
ATGCAGCCACTTATTAGTATTATTGTGCCGATTTATAACGTGGAGCAGTATCTGCCACGGTGCATTGAAAGCATTTTAGCGCAGACATATCGCAACTTGGAAATTATTTTGATAGATGATGGCTCGCCGGATAATTGCGGAAAAATCTGCGATGAATACGCAAAAAAAGATGATAGAATCGTGGTGATACACCAGGAAAACACAGGTATTGCGGCAGCCAGAAAGCCCGGTATCCGACATGCAAAAGGTGAATATATTGGGTTTGTAGACGGTGACGACTGGATTGAATCCGGTATGTATCAGCATATGATGGAAAAAATGCTCTTACATGATGTGGATTTTGTTGCAGTAGGCCTAAGTGCTGATTACGAAGACCATAGTATATCACATGTAAATAAAAAAAGACTGATGCATAAAGAAGAGCATATAAATAAAAATTGCGAATTTTTCTTTGATTATCTTGGTGAAAACCCCTTTTCGGTAGCGTTGTGGAATAAATTGTTTAAACGTGAAATTCCGGAGCAATTTTATCTGTGTATCCCAAACGATATTAAGTCTTTGACAGATTCTTTTTGCACATATTCATATATGCCATATATTGAATCGGCATATATTTCGGATGAAATTTATTATCGATACAATAAGATTAACACAGGAGCAGTCACACAGAATTTCGGAATGAAAAACATGCGCGATTTAATAAAGTTATATGAATATCTGCAAGAACGGTACAGTACTCTTGATGAAAATGAAATTTTGATGAATAGAGTAGATGATTTGTATGCTAGGCTGGTAATTCGATTTCTCCCAAATAGATTAAAACAAAGAGCAAATAGATATTCATTTCCAATAAAAACACTACTTACCAATCAAAAAGTTGTTATTTATGGTGCAGGAGTGGTGGGTGTTAGTGTTTTCACACAGCTGAGTAAAATAAACAATATAGATATTGTAAAGGTTGTAGACAAATACAAAGCCGGAGAATACATAGAGAATGTGAAAATTGATGAAGTAAAAGAGATTACTTTGACTGAATTTGACAAGCTCATTATAGCTGTGCTGAATCGTAATACAGCAGAGGAAATTATTAATGAACTGACAAGTGATTTTAAAATTGATAAATCGAAAATCATTTGGGAGCGCCCTATTACACCGCTTCAATCATTGCTATCATAATTATTTATATATAGTTTGGATGTAGTAAACTTGAAATATTAGCATTGATGTCGTTAAGATGCTTGCTGTTTTTAGTTTTTTCCACAGCATGATTAAGGGTGTTTGCGCCATGTTTTTCAATCAATGCGATGGTGGAAACAGTGGTATAGTATAGCCTTTTAGTATGCCCGAAACTTTTTGATTTGTTGTGGAAAATATATGTGTTGTCAAGTACGCGCAAATCAAAAC
>CAYJIC010000181.1:0-1458 GCA_964370155.1 uncultured Oscillospiraceae bacterium | reverse complement strand
AGCCAAACGCAGCACAAGGTGGTATAAACCCCTCGTCCGTAGGTTACGGCGGCAAAGTAGGCAGTGTAGACCTTATGATGGGTCAATCCACTTTTAGCATGACAGACCAAGCGATGGACTTTGCCATTGACGGCGAAGGATTTTTCCAGGTACAAGATGCGGCCGGTAACAACTACTACACTCGTGCAGGTATGCTGAAGTTTGATTCACTGGGCAATTTAGTGGATATGCAAGGTAACTTTGTACTGGGTATAAATGGCGATCCAACAGGCCGCGACCCCGGCTCTGAGCGTATCACGGTAGCTTTGCCGAACGTACAGCCGGCACCCGGCACGGCCGAGCACAGCGCCAACGGTAAAGAGTTCACCATTTCTGCAGGCCAAAACAGTGTAGACGGCAATTTGAGCTTTAACTTCTCTTCAGGCACGTTGACAGACGGCGTTATGGCCGAGGCTGTTATTTCCAGCCAAGGCATCATTATCACCTTCAATGAAAATGAAGACTTTAGAACATTGGATGATGTAAATAATGCTATCAACGATGCTATTACACTAGCAAATGGCGGCGAGCAACATGTGGCAGGCCCTTTCACCATGGAATATTCGGGCGATCCTACAAACGATCCCTTTGCTGCGGCTAATTTACCGGATATCGGCTATTTAACAGGCGCAGATCTTGCCTCCACAAATTACGGTATCACATACGGTGATGTTGATTTTTCCACAACAGATAGCTATTTTGGCGGCATTCGTCCCACAGGTACGGTAGGCCCGTCTTTCGGTGATGCATTTACCGTAACACCCGCCACTTTGGCAAATTATACGGCTACTTATGCGGCAGGCCCGCCGGCTGCGTGGAATATTTCTCTTGATGTGGGCGGTGTCACATACACCGGTACCATCGAAGAAACAGCCAACAGTGACGGTAAATTCAACATGATAGGCTCGGGTCCGGATGACTTTATCGAAATGGCTCGTCCTACGTTTAGCGATATTACCGACGCGTGGATAACTGATGCCAATGGTGGCGTAGTGGCTACACCTGCCGATGGTGCTGACTTTACAGCAGCAGGATACGCTGCTATCACCGGCACAGCAAGCCCCTCCACACCTAGCTATGCGCTTGGTCTTGGTTCAGCATCAGTTGCCCTTAAAGGTGGCACCGAAGGTGGCCCGCAAACTATTGCCGACATGACAGGTATCAGCGTTGCGCCAAATGGTGTTATTACAGGCTGGGACAGCGTGGGTACTGAGATAATCATCGGACGTATCGACCTTGCTACTTTTGCAAACCCTGAAGGTTTGAACCAATCCGGTTCCACAAACTTCACAGTTAGCGCCAACAGTGGCGATCCTATCATAAACCAGCCGGGTTTAGGCGGCGTGGGTCAGTTGGTAGGCGGTACACTGGAACTTTCCAATGTTGACCTTTCTCGTGAGTTTTCCGACATGATTACCA
>CAYJIC010000180.1:0-1473 GCA_964370155.1 uncultured Oscillospiraceae bacterium | reverse complement strand
GTTATGATCGACGGAAGCCACCACAGCTTTGAGGAAAACATCGAAGTTACCAAAAAAGTGGTTGAATATGCACACAGCAAAGGTGTTGTAGTAGAAGCTGAGCTGGGCCAGCTGGCAGGTGTTGAAGACGACGTGAACGTGTCGGCCGAAGACGCTAGCTACACTCGTCCCGAAGAAGTAGAAGAGTTTGTTTCCAAAACCGGCGTTGACTCCTTGGCTATTGCCATCGGCACCAGCCACGGCGCTTTCAAGTTTAAACCTGGCACCAAACCTTCCCTTCGTTTTGATATCTTGGACGAAATCAGTACTCGCTTGCCCAATTTCCCCATCGTGTTACACGGTGCGTCCAGCGTTCCTCAAGAATTCGTAAAAGAAATCAACAAATACGGCGGCGACATGGCCGATGCTATCGGTATTCCTGAAGATATGCTACGCCAAAGTGCAAAAAGCGCTGTTTGCAAAATCAACATCGACAGCGATATCCGTATGGCAATGACTGCCGCTATCCGTAAATACATGGCAGAAAACCCCTCACACTTCGATCCTCGCCAATACTTCACACCTGCTCGTGCAGCTGTGAAAGCTATGGTAGCACACAAGATCGAAACTGTTCTGGGTTGCGCAGGTAAAGCATAATTTACCACTGATTTATTATTGTTTTTTGTCAATATCTGCACCTCAAAAAATGTGTATACATTTTTTGAGGTGCTTTTTTTTGCGTTATTTTTCCTGTGGAAAACATATATTTCTTACTTTATAAATATTTTTGTTTTTTCTATTGACATATACCTAGTTTAGCTATATAATAGCAACTGTCCAACAAGTTAGCTAATGCTAATTTGTCACATCAAACTTATTTATAAATATCATGTGATTTAGCACTATTTTAGGTGATTCTATTTGAAACTTTCGCATGTATCTTATATCGTATGGAGGATAGCATACTTTTGAACAATTTGACAAGTGCACAGGCGGATACTGAATATATCATTAAAGATATTGACACCTCCGACGAAGAGATGCGCAATTTTTTGTTTACGCTGGGCTGTTATGTGGGTGAGCCCATCACAGTGATTTCTAAGCTAACTGAAAACTATATTGTTTCAATCAAAGACGCTCGTTACAGTATTGATCAAAATTTAGCTTCAATTATCATAATATAGTTTAATGGTTTTTTTAAATAGGTACGTTGACATTTCCCTAATGTCATGACATATAGGGTGTTTTATTTTTGCGCCCAAAATTTAGTTTGTTTGTGAAAAATTTCGTCATTATTTTACAAGCATTGCACCATTATTACGGAGGAGTTATTTATGAAAATTGCTTTAACAGGAAACCCTAACAGCGGTAAAACCACTTTGTACAATGCTTTAACCGGTAGTACAGAACACGTGGGAAACTGGGCTGGGGTAACCATCGAAAAAAAGGAAAGTGATGTTAAGAAGTCTTTCTTGCCCCAAGGCGAGTCGGTTA
>CAYJIC010000179.1:0-1548 GCA_964370155.1 uncultured Oscillospiraceae bacterium | reverse complement strand
GGACCTCGTCGTGGCGACGCTGCTCCGATGGCTATCATTGAGCTGGTTTAATTTAGTTAGCATAAAGAAAAAGAGCAATGGATTTTCCATAGCTCTTTTTTTATTGTATGCAATAAGCTGATTAAAGTGTTTCGATTGCTTTAAGTGCGCCTGCTGTTGCATGAATTACGGCTGTGTCAAACACAGGAAGAGGGCTGTCGTCTTGGCTTATCAAGAGGCCTATCTCGGTACAGCCAAGGATGACACCTTCAGCGCCCCCGGCTTTAAGCTTTTCGATCACTTCGATATACTTTGCTTTTGATTTAGGCAAAATTTCACCCATGCAAAGTTCGTTATATATTATATCGCTGACGCATTTCAAATCATCGCCAGCAGGAATAACAACTTCAATATCATTATCAATCAGTTTTTGTTTATAAAAATCTTGAGTTAGGGTATATTCAGTACCTAAAAGAGCAACTTTATGGATATTTTGTTGTTTTAGGTGCTCGCTGGTAGCTTGCAGTATATGCAAGAATGGTATGCTTATGGCATTTTCAATTTGTGGAGCAACCTTATGCATGGTGTTTGTGCAAAGTAAAATATAATCGGCACCTGCGCTTTCAAGTTTTTTTGCCGCATCGGCCAGCGTGCTTGCGATAGAATCCCAGTCGTCGGCATGCTGATACTCTAAGATCTCGGCAAAATTCACACTCGACATGACAATTTTTGCAGAGTTCAGCCCGCCTAGCTTTTCTCTCACGATTTTGTTGATAAGATTATAATAAGTGACAGTACTCTCGAAGCTTAGGCCGCCGATTAAGCCTATTGTTTTCATGCCGATTCTCCAATCGATATAGTTATTTTTTTGTAGTAAGTAAAAGTATAGCTTACAGGAAAAGGCCGATTATTTTCATGTCTTGTGAAAAAACTACTTGCCATACAACACTGATGTTTTCATAATCGCATTCCAGTAAAACCACACCTTGTGGTCCTATAGTATCATCATCCACAGTGGTAAAGGCAATCTCGCCATACTCGATAAAAGCGCCTGTATCCAGCTCGTCAAATACCGGTGAGAGAATCTCTTCCCATTCTTCTTCTGTAGGTGGTGGAGTGCCTTCAAGGCCGGAGAATAGCTCTGCCATAGTGGCATAATCGGCGCTGTTAGCAGCACTTACAATTTCTTTAGCCATGGCCTCAGCGGTGTCTTCACTCATGCCGTCGGGCAAAGATAGTGTGGCACCACCACATGCGGTAAATAATACGAAAATCACGCAGATAGCAAGGGGTAAAACAGTGCGCTTAAATAGTTTAGTCATAGGGTAAAGCCTCCTGTGTAGGGGATGATATACTGGTAGGTATCGGGGATTTTTTATGGATAAAATAAGTCAGTAAAACCAGTAAAATAGCAAAAACAGCAATATACAGCTCGATAAAAATAATATCAAGTGGTAGCAAGGTGCCGGCATTTAAAGCGGTGTGTAAAAGCACGGCAAAAATATACCATCGGACCTTTTTTAGCGCGACGGCCCGCATTACAAAAATGGATAAGCAGACATGTGCACA
>CAYJIC010000178.1:0-1557 GCA_964370155.1 uncultured Oscillospiraceae bacterium | reverse complement strand
ATTGGATTTTTTTTACTGTTGTGCTATACTAAAATGGATTTTTATATATTATTTATCTGCATTTTTGAAAGCTTTTCAAAAAACATAAACATGTGAGGGTTTATTTAGTGAAGCGCATTTTAGTATTGCTGGTCACATTGCTTGTTTCTGTGCCGCTGGCTTTAGGCTGTATTGCCGGCACGGCTTATTTCCTCACCAGTGAAAGTTCTGTGCCTCACCCTACAGTAACCGCTTTGAATATACCTGTTCCTTCCAGTGGATATACATGGCAGGAGCCTGTGTTTAGCGGCCTGCTACATCGGACATTTTCATCTGAAATATCAGGCGATATAGTAAATTTAGGCGAGCTGAACCATCCTGCGCTTCTAATCGATATGCCATCCGACTTCACAAATCGTGTCAAACTTTTTTCGGGTGATGAACTCATTTGGAACGGTCGTGGCGAAGATTTTTTGCGGTATCAGTTTTTGACAAACGGTGATTTCATGGTACAGCTTGAGTGCCAAAAACCGTCAAGTGCTACAGAAGGTAGCGGCACCATTTACTACCAAATGGAATTTTCTGTGCGTGTTCCGGTGCGGTATGAGCTTAGCGACGACTGGATCTCACAGGGTGATGTGGCTGTGTTGCGCGTTTACAACCTGGATGAGGCAGATATCCCAACCGCTACGTCTGCGCTTGGCCCAATACAATTCACCCCTTCTTCCAATAATACCATGAGTGCACTTATACCCATAGGCCATGACGCACCCGAAAGCGAGTACGTCATAAACTTGCAAAGTTTTTCTCACTCGTGGGAAATTTCTATTTTAGTTTTTGAAAGTTTCTTTTCTGATGAGCCAAATGAAGACTTAGATGATGACGATGACTCTACCGGGAAAGCCTCTGATTTCAATCCTTCTTTAAGTCGTTCTTTTTCTAATACCATTATGCCTCTTTTGCAAGATTCAGAGCCTGTTCAACACTGGAATGGCTATTTTATAAAGCCTGTGGAAGGTATTATATCTACCGATTACGGCACATTCCGCCGCACCAGCCAAAGCAGAGACGCCACCAATTGGACTGGTGTATCCGTGGAAGCAGCGCTTGGCAGTGAAATCATGGCTCCGGCAACAGGCCGCGTGGTTTTTGCTAATAGTACCTCCGATACCGGTAACACCATTGTTATAGATCATGGCGGCGGACTGAAAAGTTTACTTTACTATATGGACGAGATTTATGTTGAAGAAGGCGATTTTGTAGAAAAAAATGATATTATTGGCACAGTAGGGGAAACCGGAGGCGCCACAACACCACATTTGCATTATGAAGTGCGTCTATGGGAGGCCACTGTAAACCCAAATCTGCTTTTTGCCGGTACCAGTGAATTATATCATTTCGGATAACATTGCGTAATCTTTCCATTTTAAATGGCGAAAAGTACAGTTTTTTCTGATTTTTGAACATTTAATTGTATTATTGTAAAATATTTATTTATTTATTCAACTTGCTGTTGACAAAGTTTTTAATGGGTGATATATTATTATAGCTGGTTACAGTTAAGCATGACCGCGTAGC
>CAYJIC010000177.1:0-1592 GCA_964370155.1 uncultured Oscillospiraceae bacterium | reverse complement strand
TCATCGGAGATATGAACAGCAGAAAACGCCTGTTTATATTTTTCTTTATTCGTCATCTTCCCATACCTCCTGTAATGTGTTTTTAAGTAGTGTTCTTCCTCGTGATAGTCTAACCTTGACATTGCTTTTTGAAAGCTTTAAAATATCCGCAATTTCTTTTATGGAGTAATCTTCATAATAAAAAAGATGTATCACCACTCTGTATTTTTCCGGCAAATTCATTACAGTTATAAACAATTCTGAAGCCTCTTCTGACTCAAAGGTCAATGTTTCCATATAATCTTCAAACGGTACTGTTTTTCGCCTAAAAAGACTGATATTTTTATTTTTAGCTTTGTTTATAGTAACTCGTATCAACCATGCACGGATATGCTCTAATGTTTCAAAATCTTTTTCAGTTGTTAAATACCCGATAAAAGTATCTTGAACAATATCTTCTGCATCTTGCATATTTTTACAAATATTAAATGCAATGCCAAATAAATTATTCTTGTACTTATCAACCAGTACGTCTACTGATTCCCGCATTACTTCCTCCTTTTCTTTTGAAAGCCTTTCGTTAATAATACAAATAAGATAGCCGAAAGGTTACAAAAAACAAAAAACTAATTTAGCAAAGCTGCCTACAAATGCAGACAGCTTTTTTTAAGGATATATAAATGCAGTGACCATATAAAACAAATAAAACACTATAGATGCGCTCGCACCCATAGCATTTGGTATATGGCAGCCCATACTCACCATAAGCTAAAAAAGACGAATAGCATAATACTATCCATCTTTTTCAGCAATTTAATATAGGCACATTTTTTATAAGTTGCCCACTAAAATCGACTATATTAATATTACAGCATCCGTCGCATTTCCACATGTGGCACACCTTCGTCCAAACTGGTGTTTCCTGTTTCTTTAAAACCCGCCCTTTCATAAAACACAGTTTTATCTGCCTGCGAGTTTAACACTACATAGTCTGCGCTTAGCTCTTTTGCCTTTTTCACCATTTCTTCCACCATGGCAAGGCCTATTTTCTGTCCACGGAACTTTTTATGAACCGCTAAACGCCCAAAATGCATCTCGTTTTTATCATCGTAAAAAACACGAGCTGTGCAAACAGGTGTTTCATCTTTGTATCCTATTATATGCCACGCAACATCGTCTATCTCATCCAGCTCTATCTCCACTGTGTAGCCTTGCTCTGTGCAAAACACCTCAGTGCGTATTTCGCTGGCATATGCAAAATCAGGCTGTTTACCTTTTATCCATTTCCACTTCATATGCATTAGTCCAGTAAAAAGTCGCGTAATCTTTTGCTACGGCTTGGGTGGCGCAATTTACGCAATGCTTTAGCCTCGATTTGACGGATGCGCTCACGTGTCACGCGAAACTCCTTACCCACTTCTTCCAGGGTGCGTGGGCGGCTGTCTTTAAGACCAAAACGCAAACACAACACTTTTTCTTCCCTGGGCGTCAATGTATGTAGCACCGTGGCAAGCTGCTCTTTTAACAGGGCATGGCTGGCTGCTTCTGCCGGCACCAATGCATCTTCATCAGGTATAAAGTCACCCAAATGGCTATCTTCCTCTTCACCGATA
>CAYJIC010000176.1:0-1598 GCA_964370155.1 uncultured Oscillospiraceae bacterium | reverse complement strand
GGATTATATTGTAGTCGGACTTGAGAGCTTCTAACGCTTTCCTTCGTAAATCGAAGAATCTCTAGATACCGACTGAGCTACCACGGATTATCACCCACACACAACGCACATGCGTTTTGCGTCTTTAAATACTATATCACTTTTCTAAAAAAATGTAAAGTATTTTTTTTATTCTTGTGAAGTTTTTTACAACTTATATTAAATTGTTATTTTTAGCATGATTTTTTTGGCTTTTTTGTGAAGTGTCATTTTATAAATTGACAACAATTTTCACTTTGCGTTATAATATATACGTTATGCATATTTATTCATCATTTAAGGAGGATCATAATGTTTACCAATCAGCAAGCTGTTGAACGCCTTGAGGCGATTTTACAAAACCAAAAAGATCGCGTGGCTGCCATTCGTGCCCAGGGCGATTTTGTGGATTATGAAAAACTTCCTACCATCCGCATCGGTATTTGTGGCGGAGATGGTATTGGCCCTGTTATCACAAAAGCTTCAGAAGATGTACTTCGTTATCTGTTGGCAGATGCCACCAAAAGCGGCAAGGTAGAGTTCGTCACCATCGACGGCCTAACCATTGAGAACCGTTTAGCTGTGCAAAAGGCTATTCCCGACGATACCTTGGCTCAGCTAAAAGGTTGCCATGTTATTTTAAAAGGACCCACCACCACGCCTGACGCGGCTTATGGTGGCCAAAACATCGAAAGCGCAAATGTTGCCATGCGTCGTGAACTTGACTTATTTGCCAATTTACGTCCTGTAAAAGTTCCGCAAGACGATATCGACTGGATGTTTTTCCGCGAAAACAGTGAGGGTGCTTATGCTGTTGGCACATGGGGATTTGAAGCCGAGGACGGTATTTCTGTAGACTTCACCATCACCACCACAGCCGCCACACAGCGCATTGCAGAACTCGCCTTTGATTATGCCAAGCGCAACGGAAAAAACAAAGTAGCCGTGGTTACCAAAGCAAATGTTGTTAAAGAAACCGATGGTAAGTTTTTACGAATTTGCCTGGATGTTGCAAAAAATTATCCCGGTATTGCTGCCGAGAGCTGGTATGCCGATATCGTGACAGCAAAGCTTGTGGATACAAAGCGCCGTAAAGATTTTGAAGTATTGGTATTGCCAAACCTATATGGCGACATCATTTCTGACGAAGCTGCCGAGTTTATGGGCGGTGTAGGCACAGCCGGTAGCGCCAACGTTGGCAAGCAATATGCTATGTTTGAAGCCATCCATGGCTCGGCCGTACGCATGATTGAAGACGGACGCGGCCAATATGCCGATCCTTGCAGCATGCTTCGCGCTTCGGCAATGCTCCTTAATCACATTGGTTACGTGGAAGAAAGCCGCAAACTGGAACGTGCTTTGGACATGTGCATGTTTGAGGAAAAGAAACTCACTGTCACCGGTCGTGACACCGGCGCCACATGCACAGAGTACAGCCAATATGTAATGGATACCATTTCCGCTTTGTAATAATCATAACGTGCTAAACATAATTTTGCCATGTCACCTGTATTTCGGGTAACATGGCATTTTTACGTTGCTTTTTTATCTCAGTGGCAGTCGTATTTTCCCAATAAATA
>CAYJIC010000175.1:0-1645 GCA_964370155.1 uncultured Oscillospiraceae bacterium | reverse complement strand
TCAGCACAAATGCAGGCGGAATGCGGGCTGTGAAATACGGCGTGACAAGAGACTACGTGCGTGCGCTGACCGTGGTTTTGCCAAACGGCGACGTAATGAATTTGGGTGGAAAAGTTGTCAAAAACAGCTCGGGCTATGCGCTTAAAGATCTAGTCATAGGTAGTGAAGGAACATTGTGTGTTATAACAGAGGCCGTTTTGAAGCTACTAGCCTTACCACAGTATTCCATCAGCTTGCTTGTGCCGTTTGAAACAATGAGCAAGGCGCTAAACACGGTGCCGCATATAGTCAGAAGCAAGGTGCTACCGACAGCGATTGAATATTTGACAAAAGATGTCATTGGGTTCGCTGAAACATATTTGGGCAAGCAGTTTCCCGATAAAAGCAGCGATGCATATTTACTATTAACTTTTGATGGAAGCAGTAAAGATAGTGTAGATTTTGAAATGGACATAGTAGCGCAGCTGTGCCTAGAGCACGGTGCGATTGATGCTTTCATTGTGGATACAGACGAGCGCAAAAAATCTGTTTGGTCTGCAAGGGGTGCTTTTTTAGAGGCCATAAAGGCCGGCGCAGGCGAAATGGACGAGTGTGACGTTGTGGTGCCACGTGATAAAATCGCCGATTTCATCGAGTATACTCATGAGATAGCAAAAAAGCTAAATATACGTATACCAAGTTTTGGTCATGCAGGCGATGGGAATTTGCATATTTACATGTGTAAAGATGATTTGAGCGACGAAGAGTTTGAGAAAGTGCTAAAAGAAGGCTTTGAGCTTATGTATGACTACGCCGCAAAAATAGGTGGGCTTGTTTCGGGAGAACACGGCATAGGTTTTGCCAAAAAACAATATATGTTCGATCAATATGGCGACGTTCAAATGACGCTTATGCGAGGCATTAAGGCTGTATTTGATGAAAAAAACATTTTAAACGCAAGCAAAGTAGTGTAGCATATTTGTAGTGTTCATAGTTATATATCTAAAATAAAACGATGGTGTGAATTTTATACCGTCGTTTTTTGTTGTGAAAAACAAAACCCCAGCATGTGGAGAAGTTGACTTTTCTGAGCTAAAGCAAAGAAAATACTATCCTATCAAAAATGTGCAAACAGCACTTATGAATCGACAAAACTGTACAAATTTATCATGAAAATCAATAAAGTGGAAAGATTTTTATAGATTTTCAAAGATTTTTCTATCGTGTTCCTTGTTTTTTTTCAGTAGAATAAAACCAATCTCAAGACAAACATTGTTTTGTGATACCGTTTTAAATTTAATTTGTATATTACAAGGAGGCACGAATTTTATGAAAAAGAAACTGGCTTTAATTTTGGCAGTAGTGTTTATGATGGCACTGGTTGCCGGCTGCTCAAGCGCAGCGGAATCTACAGCACCTGCAGAATCAACCCCTGCTACCAGCGAGGCTGTTGCAAGTGAAGCAACAGGCGAAGCTACCGCAATCAATGCAGGCGTGTTCTATTACAACTTTTCGGACGTGTACATTTCCAGCGTACGTAACGCAATGGACGCTAACTTAGATGCTTTAGGCATTGAGTATCAAAACTATGATGGCGCTACCAACCAAGCATCTCAATCAGAGCAAATCAACACAGCCATCACAAGTGGCGCAAACCTGCTGATTG
>CAYJIC010000174.1:0-1779 GCA_964370155.1 uncultured Oscillospiraceae bacterium | reverse complement strand
TGCCGTAATCCAAAAGAATCCAGCCGCCTGTTTTTTTACCTTCAATTCGCAAAGGCTGCACGCCCATCTCGCCCAGTTTATAGTCTACTTCATCGCTTAGTGCGCCCACCTGTGTGGAGGACGTACCTGTGGCTATCACAAAATAGTCTGCCAAAACGGTGAGATCTTCCACTTTTAGCACTTTGATATCTGTTGCTTTTTTTTCATCTAGCACATGCTTAATTGTTTTTGCCAACTCAAATGGTTCCATTAATAATCCCCTGTCTTTTTATGCCGAATAACAACGTTATAACACATATTATCGGCTATATCTTGATAGTCGCGAAACTTTAAATAAAACATAACATCTTTATATTATACCATATTACAAAGCAGCTTGCATTTTTATCCCGGTTGCCACTCCACATTCACATCTGCGCCGCCCTCAGGCTCTTGCACTTCAGACATGCCTTGCACATTTGGTGGGTAAAGCGCTATGTTTGACGGTATTTGTATCTGCGGTAGGCCCAGTTCTTCGGCAGGCACAGGATGCTCGGCCTCACGGAAATATTGATTTAGCAAATTTGCAAGCCCCGGATCTTCCTGCGTTCCACGTCCATATAAGTCTATGTAATACATGCTTCGTCCGCTGCCGTCAAGGTCTGCCGTGGCGCCCGGCGCCTTACAAAACATCACGTTTTCCGGCTGTAAATTCAGCGCAGACACCGCCAAGCTCATCATGTCGCTAAGAGGAATGTCGGTGTTGCAATAGCTTTCAAACACCGGCAAAAGGTTCATGATATCTGTAGGCGTCATGTCGAGCAACCGACGAAACACCGCCGAATAAAAATGCCTTTGGTTATCAAGACGGTCTATGTCGCCACGCTCGAAGCCATCACCTTGGCGATTTCTTACAAAAAACTCTGCCGCGGCACCGTCCATCCACTGCCAACCTTGATCAAGGCTACTTCCGGCATAACTCATGGGCTGTGGCACATATACATTAATGCCACCAAGCGCATCCACAATAGCAGTAAGTGCATCCATATCCATGGCCACATAATGGTCTACAGGCAGCTGAAACAACTCCTGAAATGGGCCGGCCAAGTTGTTTATCGGCGCATTTTCGTCATCACCCGAAATCAATAATGCGTTGATTTTCCCGGTGCCGTTTGTGTCATATTCATCCCCCACAAAACTATCCCTGGGAACTTGAAGCATATTCAGGCTATTATTTTTAAGGTCGTATCTGCAATATAAGATCATGTCGGTCAGACCCATGCCTGCGCCGTAGTCTCGACCCTCTTCGTTGTCTATACCCACCACAAGTATATGCACCACATCGTTTTTGTTATACTCTTTTGGCACACTTGTTGGCAAGATAGTTCCTAAAATACCGGTGTTGAAAATATCGTTAAAGTAGTTCACGCCCAGCGCACCCAGCACCGCAACACACAACACCACCGCAAGCAATACTTTAGGCCAACGGCGACGCCTTTTTTTCTGCTTTGCCGGCGGCTCAAAAAACTCTTCCTGCCAGTCAACTTGTTTTTGCCGGGGCACGTCGTCATAGTCAAACACGTTGTTTCTCACGGTTTGCGCTTTTCGCTTCATCGGTATTTCGTACTCTACTGCGTCAATTTTTCTTCTACGTGTTTGTGGCAAATTATACTCATCGTCATAATCAAACACGTTATTACGCACTGGTTGCCTTTGAGGCGTGTCGTCGTAATCAAAAACATTATCGGGCCTGTTTTTTACTGCCCTATCATATTCGCTGTCATAGTCAAACACATTGCC
>CAYJIC010000173.1:0-1826 GCA_964370155.1 uncultured Oscillospiraceae bacterium | reverse complement strand
CTGTGTCGGTGGCGATGCAGAAACCGTATACAAACTCGCCGTCGGCCGATGTGATGTACATGCGAGTACCGTATGGGATGACGTTTGGATTAACCGCCGCTGTGCCGCAATAAAGCCCAAGCCCGGAAGAACCTTTGCCTCCGCTGGAAGAGTATGCCGTGCACACGGCGCCTTCCCAAAGCCGTGTGTAGTTTACAGGCAGAGCATCGGGACCCATTTCAATGTCGGAAAAGCCCTCGATACGGCTGACAGGGATGCCGTCTGTAAACTCATATGAATCAAGCGGCCTTGGGGTAAGTGTAGGGGTCACACTGATGACTTTACTGGAATGTATAAGGCCGTCCACCATTCTGTCTTGATACACTAGCTCATATTCGCTGTTGTGGCTAAGCTTAAAATCGGCCACCGTGCCAACTTCTTCGTGGTATGCCTCGGCCTCGGCGTTGCTAAGGGTTTCAAGGCGAGTTTCTTCAACGTATGTCACCCTGTGCACCGTGATGGGTGTGTTTTCGGTCAAAGGCGAGCTAAGGGCAGGCTCGGTATAGTCGTCACCACTAAGAACAACACCACTGGCATTCACGGCATCGGCCACAGTGCCTTCGACAAATCGTGTGTTGTATGTCTGGCCGTCGGCAGTGACATCCACAGAAAATGCACGAGTGATATTGAGAAAAGATGGCTCTCCGTCGTAGCCTTCAATAAAGAAAAACTCGTCTTTTTCTTCTAAAGCATGTCCGGCCAAATCGGCAATTTCATATGGGTCGGTGCTGTGGGTAAGTAATGTGTGGCGTGTGCCGTCGGACTCTGACACCACAACAATGTTAAGGTTGATCATAAGAGCAAATAATATAGCAGATACAGCGGCAACAATCACTATGACAAATACAGCATGAGGAATAGCGCTGATGTATCGGCGTAGATATTCTATTTTACGTTTCATAAATTTCTCCAAAAAGGGCTTGCGACTTGTAAAAATGCAAAACAATAGGGACAGTATATCAAAAAAGCAAGGCCACGTCAAAATATTGTAATGTTATAGATATGATAAGTCGGATAGATGCTTGGTCACATAAGACATTGATGATAAGTGTAAACTGGCGGAAAATCAAGGCGGAATACACGACGCCATCTTTACAAATAAGCGCAGGATGGATATAATAAATACCTGAAAAGCGAATTTGACAGCATGAGGAGAATACACTTGTTCCAAGCTTTATTAGCGGCTAGCGCCGCATGGCCCATGCGATTTACCGCGGTGCCTTATTTATTGTTTTTGCCCCTGGCCATTGGGGGCTATTTTCTGGTGCGTGGCACAGCCCGTAAAGTGTGGCTGCTTTTAGCTAGCTATTTCTTTTATGTTTTTGCAGCGCCGCGTTATTTTGTAGTGCTGTTATGTGGCACGGTATTTTGCTATATGATGGGTGTTTTGATAGAAAAAATAAAGAAAGATGAAAATAGGCGAGCTTTAGGCATTTTTTCGGTAGTGCTTTTGATAGCGGGCCTTTGCTTTTTTAAGTATAATGACTTTTTTGCCGCCTATATATCCCCACTTTTTGCACAGTTTGGGGTTGTGTATAACACTGATTATTTCGTGGCGGCCTCGGCGCTGGGCATCAGCTTTTACACTTTCACAGGAATAGCATACCTTGTAGATGTTTGGCGCAAAGACGTAAAAGCCGAGAAAAACCTTTTGGATTTTTCGCTGTTTATGGGGTTTTTCGGCACGGTGACAATGGGCCCTATTTGCCGAGCAAGCGAGCTTATGCCGCAGGTGAAAGATACCACCAGGCGGTTTCAGCCGGAAAAAGCAGGGGAAGCGCTGGTAC
>CAYJIC010000172.1:0-1846 GCA_964370155.1 uncultured Oscillospiraceae bacterium | reverse complement strand
AAATTCGCCCGATATAGGAAATCCACCAACCGGATGTGGTTTCAAAAAACTGTGGCAATGCCGTGACTACTTCATTAAAAAATCAGAAGCTTTCCTTCGTTTTCTAAAAAACAAATAAACTCCTCATTGATTTAGTATATGCATAGTCCACGACATGCAGGGAAATGTCGTGGACTAAATTGCTACTGTCTCTTGCCGATTTATTTAGCTGCGGGATTTTAAAGGTTGTTATTTAAATCGGCTTCATTTTCACAAAATTCCACCGCCAAATGTGGAGGGATAAACATTACATAGTTTTTTTCAGTAAGCACGATATCACCCGGCAAGCAAGTGACTGTATCTTGCGTAAAATCACTAGTCAATAGCGCAGGGCCGTTCATGGATGACATGGAAACATCACAGAGATAAGTGTCAGTGAAAGTATTTCTTTCATAGCATAAAAATAAATCATCAATATAAATAGGGTCCTGTTGCTCCGCGTTTGAATCATCAGCGTACAGTTTCTCTACGTTGTAAACCGGTCCATCAATGAGAATTCCGCCATTTTTTGTTTTAGCTTGTAAAGTGCAAACCATATCAGCATCGAGAAATGTATAGCTGCAAAGCCAGGTAGGAAATAAATCTATAACTACAACGTCTCGTTCGTTTATTTTATCGACAAGCCAATTCTTAGGATCTCCTTCGTATCCATGCTCTTTTGCTATTTCGATGGATGCATTATGGAAATCGGGGCGCATGGGTGCATATGATGCCGTTAAAGCACGTCCTATCAATACAGCGTTGGGCTCGGATAAAATATCCAAACGGACTACTTGATCATTATAACCTCTAGATCGTATAAAGTCATTAATTTGCCCAGCATCCATAGACTTGAGTTTATCCAAATATGTGTCTGCAACATATGGACGACCATCTTCTGAACGCTCTCCTTTCCAAAGAGGCGTTAATTTTATTACATCTTCCCTTGTCATGAATATCATGGTGGTTCCTCCAATTTTTTTGTTGTTATTTTTTCTACTAGGCACAATTATTTTTAAACTAATAAAACGTACCCTTTTCTTTATCTGTGAACCTCCTTTCTACGGGAGCTTCTTCGGGTTTAAACAAGGGGCATCATCTGCATTCAGCGCTGTATAATCCGACATGGAGGGTCTCCCCTTAATCGGTTTGTCGTCATTGTTCATGTTCCAAGTGTTGAGCAATGAGATCCAAACGGAGACCTCCCTATAACTGTCTTCGCTTTGCAAAAAAGAAATCAGCCCGCTAATTTGAGCATCATCTAGCAAGTCTTGCCTTTGTTCATTCATTATATCACATCTACCCTCATGTACATAGTATCTGGCGACGTCCATGCGGATACAGGTGTGAAAGCCTTTGCCGTAGTCTGCTTGATTTAGGTGAAAATGTGGATATTCGCCCGTGTCATCTGTGTTAATATAAACCTCATATTTTTGGACATCAACTTCAAAATAACCGATTCGAGCCATATTATCAATGCCTTGATAGTTCATACGTTTTATCTTCTCTGTTGTTGAAATACATGTTTTATATATACTGCCTCGGACAAGTGTAGTATAACAAAGGCAATGAGACATAAAACGGACAGGCAAACTTTTATTCTTCTGAAAGGTAAATCGTCATAACAAAATAAGCGTTTTTTCGTGCTTATTCCCATAGATATTATAAAAATTTCATACGTAAAATTCTTTTTTGTTGTCCAAACAAAAAATACCTAAAGCACTGCCAAAGCCACAACCGCAATCAGTGGCAATGTGGTTGTTCATCTGCACGATGCGCTCAAAGTGTCTGTCTCCCGTGATGAAACTGGTCGGTGTGTGGCCCGTCA
>CAYJIC010000171.1:0-1869 GCA_964370155.1 uncultured Oscillospiraceae bacterium | reverse complement strand
GCCTCTTCGGCCTGCGCTGTTTCTTTTTCGTTCACGGCTTTAATCGGCTCGTCTTCGTCCATACTGGGTGCATCAGGCACTTTCTGCGTATCTTCTATTATTTTCGCAAGGATATCTTCCACAGACACATAATCTTCGGTCTCTTCGATATCTTCGCTTTTTTCTTCATCTTGCTGTGGTTCGTCTTTCGCCACATCGCCACTATCACTTTCTTCGTGGCCATTTCCACCCTCGGCCGCAAGCCTTGCTTCCACCAGCTCGAACAACTTTATAAAGTCGCTTTCACGTTGTTTTTTTGTGTTTTCCAGCTGTTTTTTCACTTCTTCCAGCTGCAGCTCCAGCCGTAATATTTTCTCTTTGTCGCCTGCATCTGCTTCGGTGCTGTCTTTATCACCTTCGTCGGCCTTTTCGGCTTTTTCGGCACTTTCTACATTCCCTACGCCCAGCTGATCTTGAAGATCAAAAATCTGCGCCTGCACTTTCCTCACCTTCACCACAGTGACAATGCTACTAATTATCCCCGACAAAAGCGCCATCATAAAGCCTATGCCAATGATAACAACCAAATAAATCGTGTCCATATCCATCTCTTACATTCTCCTCACGCCTACGCTTGTACTAAAAACACCCTCAAAACATCCGCTACACGTTACTTTTCGTCAAATATAACTTTTCTCAGTTTAAGCAGTAAGGCATCCCTTTTGTAATGCTCTTCATAATACCTAAACCCTGCTTTTCCCATGTCTTTGCGTTCTTTTTCGCTCATTTCTGCCAGCTTAATGATATTGTCACACAGCTGTTTTGAGGCCCCCGGCGCAGACACCAGCGCCGCGCCGCTTTCCATAGCCGCCACTTCGCCCTCGCCACCGGTTGCCACAAGTAGCGGTTTTTCCGCGGCCATATAGCTGGCTATTTTCGCCGGAACAGTCATGGCAAGGTTTTCGCTGGCACTCAGCCCGGCAAATAACGCATCGGCAAACCCTGTCCACTTTGGCACTTCCGTCGCCGCCACACTGCCGCAAAACACAAACAAATCTTCTGCGCCTTCGTCTTTTATACACTGCTCAAGGGCATCTTTGCTCATTCCGTCGCCCAAAATAATCACACGTATATCAGAACGCACTTTTTTCACCAAGGCCATGGCCCTGACCAAGTTTTCAAGATCCTGCGCCGGGCTGATATTGCCGGCAAACAAAATATTAAACCCGTCTTTAAACCCCTCTGCCTCTTTGGGCATCGGCATTTTATCTGCATAAAAATCTTCGCTATACTGTGGTATAATGGATATTTCAGGGGACGATTTACTTTTTTGCGTCATCTTTGCCAACAGGCCTGCCTGCGTTTCGCTCAGCGCTATCAGCCGCTCACACTTTTTGTAGAAAAAAGCGCTCACATTATACGCCACACTGCGCCAAAACTCGCTTTTCACCGCAAGCACCGAGTACAGGTTGTCCGGCCATAAATCCAGCACATACCCCACCAGCGGTATATTGTGCGTTTTGGCATACACAATGGCCGGCAAAAGCATCATCACCGGGCTGGTTTCGTAACACAACACCGCGTCATACCGCTTTCTTTTAAGGCGGTGCAAGTTCCCAAGCGCCAATACCGGAAATGAACAGTAGTTCAAAAATATGCGAGCCGACGTGTTTCCCTTACGTGGCACTTCACCACAACGAAACAGCCGTGCGCCTTTGTGGTTTTCGTCTCGTGGGCCTTTGTAGCTGTAGCCGGAAAACCACTCCCCTTTAGGGTAGTTTGGCAGGCCACAAAGCACATCCACCTCTATATCATCTGCCACAAAACCTTCCACAATATCGGAAATGCGAAAGTTTTCCGGCCAAAAGTGCTGGCTCACCACCAGCAGGC
>CAYJIC010000170.1:0-1871 GCA_964370155.1 uncultured Oscillospiraceae bacterium | reverse complement strand
CAGAAAGTGCAGACTATCACCTAAACCCATATGTGCAAATCACTGTCACTGCACCAACACCTACGCCAACGCCTACGCCAGCACCAACACCCAGCACAGGCACAACTACAACCACCACCGAAACATACAACCCCGCCATCTCACCACAAACAGGGGTTTACACACACTGATATCGACACAATAAAAAGAAGTCATCACACTTTTGTGATGGCTTCTTTTTACTGTCTTTAAGCACTTTTACTGTTTTGAAAGAAACATCTTATGACACAGCTGTTTTCCGCTCTTTGTTTTGAAGATGTTATTATATACACTTTCTATTGTTTCTTTATTAGAGTTGTCATCATGTAAATTGACCAAAAAATCCGCTTCTACAAGTATCTGATAATCATCACCGCTGATGTTTGTATATGTATGGTGATGCGCCACCAAGTAACATACACGTTCGATTATTTCATCACTAAGCTCAAGTTTTGATAACATCTGATTTGCCACAGGCGGGCCTTCTTGTTCTTGAAGTTTACCGTTTGATGAGCCGAACTTCTCCATGGCCACCTTTATACCAATGTCGTGTACATAGGCAGCTATCTCTAAAATTTCAAGTGTTTTGCTGTCAAGGTTTTCGCCAACGCCTATCTCCTTGGCGAAGGCATGTACCTTGATAAAATGGTGTATGTAATGTGGCTGAGCCTTGTAAAACTCGATCATTGCATGTAATACTTCTCTCATAGCTGCCTCCAATTATTTCTCGTATGTTGCTTTTGTTATCTCGGCCACTTTTACGGGATCGTGCCACCGATGCACATATTCCAGCACCTTTTGGCTTTGACGCTGTATGCGACCGGGCTCGGTCACATAGCTTTCCAGCGTGTCATAAATAGTGTCGGCACAAACGTTTATCACGGCTTTGCGGCAGTCTTTCGCCAGCTGAGGCGGCACAAATCCGAGGTCTTCATCTCGGATATAGCACATCACAGGCTTGCCCATTTTCATCACTTCCACGGCAAACCCACCATACCACCCCAGTAAAATCTGGTCGATAACAATATCTGCCTCAGCGTAGATTTTCAGCGCTTTATCGTGCGATATGCCTTCCACCAGCTTGAAGTCGATTAGGCTTGGGTATTTTTTTTGCAGTGCATTCACCGCGCTGATAATCGCCGCAGAGCCTTTCACCAGCTTGTTTGTCGGCGCATGAACCACGGTGATTTTGCCTTTGTTTTGCAACACAGGCGTCGCCGATATTCCATCCCAGCCGGCCACGGTATACGGCAAAAACTGCGTCGATTTTGGCAAAAAGTGCATGATATCGGGGTTCAGCGAGAAAAACACAGCCCCGGCTTTTTCAAATTGCGCCGCACGCATGGTTTTTTGCTCGTCACGTTTTTGGCTGGAGCATAGGTAGGTGCTACATCCGCTGCTGCACCCGTTTATCGGCATTTCATTGATACAGCGATATTTTTGGCGAGCATCACAGCCGTTATATGTCACCGCCAAGCGCTTGTTTTTGTATAGTGGCAGGTCCCAGTGATGCACACCCCATTCAGGCACGTCGATAAGGCTTTGCCCGAAGTTGAAGTGGAGCACGTCGTAGTTTTTTGGATATTTCAGCGCCGCCGCCACAGAGTTCAGGAAAATAGTGGGGTAGAACGTGCTTTTGCTCAGCAGGATATCGGCGGGATATTTCAGCCAGGTGTCGTTTTGATACATCACATCGGAAACAAGGCCAAGTGCACGCTCACCACGTGATAGGCCGAAAGAGTTGCCGCCAACCGATGTTGGAAGATGTAAAATTTTCACGAGCTTATCTCCTTGATTTTTGCTGTAATAGATGGTACTATAATATAGTGGTTTTAGAGCCCGAAAATTGAATA
>CAYJIC010000169.1:0-1891 GCA_964370155.1 uncultured Oscillospiraceae bacterium | reverse complement strand
TTAATAAGATTAAAGCAGATTTGGAAAATGCAAAAAAATTAGCATTACTATAGTGGGATTCAGGATTGAAATTTCGAAATAAAACAATATGACACCTTAGACCAGCAGCTTGAAGCTGCACCCAATCAGACATCGAGTAAAGCTCGGTGTCTTTTTTGTGCGCCAAACAACAACTCTAAATTATTGGTCATTATTCTAAGCTTTCGGCATACTTCGCATCATTACAATGCGTGCATTTTCACCTAAGATTTATTTTGCCGCCACGTACATCGCATTATTAATTATAAACCTCGGTAAGTGGTGCAATTTGGCCTTAAATCAAACAGTGGATACAGTAATTGAAACTATATCCACTATTACAAATCTATTTTACAAATGTATCAATAAGGTTAATTAAATTTACATTTCCGTACAAAAACCTATAAATGGAGCTCTGTTTCATACAAAAACAAAGCCGTCTCTAAAAGATATCTGTCTTTTCGTTTACTTAAGTCCACATTTAATATACGTTCTATCAGTGACAACCTATAGCGTACTGTGTTGCTATGAATATAAAGAACATTAGCCGCACGCGTATTGTTCAGTTGCATATCAAAGTATGTAGATAAAGTTGTAAGCAAGTTATACTCGCCATTATTATACTCAAGTAACGGCCTAATATATTTTTTTATTAATTTTGTGTAAATTGAGCCACGTGTATATGGGTCAAAGAGCACGTGAATACCAACATCCTCAGAATGCAGAAAACGTTTTTGTGGGTGTAGTGCTTTTCCAACACGCAAAATGTAGCCGGCCATTTGATGTGCTTGCGAAATTTCTTCAAAAGGAACAGCTTCACTGAAAGCTACTGTATATGAGTTTGCTTTTAGATGTGTATCTAATATATGCACCAGCGATGTATTGCCCGGTTTAATACGCGTGCTTGGAATTAAGATACTGTATTTAAGAGAGTGTAATGCGGTAATCATGATATTGTCTTTAAAGAAATATCGTAAAAGGCTGGACAAAGTGCTTTCTTCTATGATTTTATCCACCTCTAAGATAGCCAGGCAGTAGTTTCCCTTTAAGCGATAACCATATGTTTGTGCAATGTCGACAGCATGCTCTTCAGAACAGACACCTCGCAAAATATCTTGCATCAGCTGGTGTATTTGTTCACGCTTGAGAGACATTATATCGCGACTATGATTAAGCTCATGAATGCATATTCCGGTAGCAATAGATAATAGTTCCGTACTATCGGCAGAAAAGGCGCCGTTGGGTGGATTGTAAATACAAAGCCGGCCATCTCCACGTCCATGCTGCAAATCACTCGCAAGTACCTTAATATCCATACCGTCTGATGCGGGCAGTGATATTTCTATACAGATTTGATCTGTATTATTCACAAAATTAATATCTTCCACAGAAAAAAGAGATGTCGGGTATGAGTAATTCAACATAGCTGAATGAGAATAGATACTTGCCGAACATCCTGTCCATTTATGTAGTAACTGAACAACACCCGAAAACCCACTTTGCTCAAATGTTTTATTGAATTCTAATATCACTTCATTTTTTTTGCAAACTTCGTGAGTTAGCTTCGAATAAAAATGCTGGGCAAAAAATCTATCTATCGTCACAAATGAAAATGTCTCCGGAAGTTCCAAAACAGTAACTTGTAAATCACGAGCGTGTTCGAGAAGTTTTGCGGGATTACCGTATCGAAAAAAAGTCTCATCAATTCCAAGTGCCCCGATTCCAACACGATTACATTCTTCCACAATATGCATTTGAAGCGCAGGATCATCGTACAAAATATATCCTGATGTTAAAATCAGCTCATTGCCACGCAAATAATTAATGCCCGTCGGACAGTCTAAACACGCGGTTGCCGTGATATGACGATGAA
>CAYJIC010000168.1:0-1972 GCA_964370155.1 uncultured Oscillospiraceae bacterium | reverse complement strand
GCACCTAGCGGTGCGGCAATGGCACCTAGCGGTGCGGCAATGGGTTTCTCTTAAACGATACGTTGTGTGACTTCCCTTAATTCTATTTTAGGTCATTCTATTATATGTTTATGCCCTTTGATTAAAGTTTTTGCCAAGCTTTTTTCAAAAAGCGGGAGTGTAGGACGAATGGTAGTGCGTAGGCGAAGACTAGCATATACCTAAACTCGGCATACGTTGGCGCCGCCAGCATCAGCCCGGCCCACAACACCAGCATCGGCACAAGACACACCACGTACTTTTCACGCTTCACACAAACCATGTGCGCGGCACAAAACCCAACAATCAACGCCAACTGCCCCAGACTAAAAAATTTCGTTCGTGCGGCAAAAAACGAATACATGTCCACACCAAACGCTTCATGATACAAGTCCGAGGAATACACCGGCAACGGCACATCCGCCTCATATTCGCTCATCAAAGCCGTCCACCCGTAGAAATCCACTTTCCAGTACCCCAGCGTTGTCAAAAGCCACGCATCCAAATAATCTTGCGTGTTTGTCATCGCTAGCTCAACCCAAAGTTGTAAAAACTGCACATAATTCTCATCAAACGCCTGCGAATTAAACTGCGGATGATTCTTGATAAAATCAGGCGACGACGACACATACGCGTCCTTCATCGTCTGCACAGGTATAAAACTTTCTATCACATCCACTTGATTTTCCGTCAGTTCAGCGCCATTTTTCACAGCACGCGCCACTTGTTGCATCGGTAACGACGTGCTTTCAATACGCCCAAGCCCAGTCAATCCAAGCATGTCATACACCGGCCCTAATATCAACTGCACACACAACAAAAACGGCAGGAATAACATAACCCACCTTTTCCACTGCTTCCAAAACACCACGCAGATCCCGACCATGGCCGCCGCCACGATAAAAAACCCGTTCCCACGCATAAAACACGCAAAAAACGCCACGACTAAAAACGATACACATCCTTTTTTTGTCTGCAGATACTCGCCTTTACTCTCCACTATTTTATACAGTTGCATGATTAAAATCAGCAACACAGCGTTGAATAATATGTCTTTCCACAACGTGATTGCGTTCACTGCAAACACCGGCGTCAACGTGAAATATCCCAGCCCAAGCACCACTAAAACAAACGGGCACCCCTGCATGCGCATGACGTATAGCGAGAAACTCAGCACGCACGCCAAGACCAGCATCTGAAACACCGCAAACATCCATGCGCCCGCCTGCACGCTGAAAATCGCCTCACCCACAGCCAAAAAAGCACGTAACACCAACGTATATAATATAGGATGATTGTCTTGCAGTGGGTAGTTGCCCAGCGCTTGTTGCATCACGTTATACGAGTCGGCCGAGATGCGTAGCGGCCCCACCGCCAGCACAACCACCATCCAAAACGCCATCAATATCGCCGCATACGTCAGCCATGTTTTGGGGCCAATCACAGCATCAGCTCGATATCTGAATATCGATCTTATTCCGCTGTACCAGCTTTTTTCAGGTATATTCACCGTTTCATCGTTGTTTATTTCGCTCAAAAATCTAGTGAAGCGTGTGCATAGCATCGATAAACCACAAAACATCCCGCCCAGCATCACCGCGAAAAACACAAGCGCTACCGCCGAATACCACGGCCAAGCGCGTGGGATGCCTGTCGGCGTGTATACCAGCGGGTCTGCTACCGTGAAAAACGCGCACAATATCCCAAACAACGAAAATACCACGATGTATCGTTTTGTAACAAGGTGTATTGAGTTGAATAGTTCTTTATACAGCAAAAAAGCGATCAGGTACAGCCACCATGTCGATGTGATGGTGGTTGATGTGTCGCGCCACACGTGAAGGCCAAGCATGAAAACAAACGCCGATATAGCTGATATCGCGGCGCTAAATTTACGTGTCTTCGCTATTATTCCATTGTACAAACTTTCCCTCACACACAATCCTTCCCGCTT
>CAYJIC010000167.1:0-2069 GCA_964370155.1 uncultured Oscillospiraceae bacterium | reverse complement strand
CACAACCGATACCACCTGCACCACAACCGATACCACCTGCACCACAACCGGTACCACCTGCGCCACAGCCGGTACCACCTGCGCCAGAGCCGATATCCCAAAAACAAACACCGCCTGTGCTGCGCCAAGCACCACCTATAAAAGCCGGTGGCGGTGTGGCAACCATGCAGAAAAATAACAAACCCATACTATTTATCGGCATTGGTGTAGCAGGTTTAGTAATAATAGTGCTTGCTATTGTATTGATTGTAAATATCTTTTCGGGCGGAAGCTCCGATGATCCTAATATCGGTGTGTGGACAGCACAAGAACTCACAATGATGGGTATGACAATGAGTCCTGAGGATATTTATCCCGATGGCATAAGCTTAGAGCTGAAATCCGGAAATAACTGCACCCTGACATTAGATGGTGGTGATCATGATGCCAATTATGAAATTGACGGAAATACCTTCATACTGAAGCAGAGCGGCGATGAATTCCCCGGCATAATCGATGGCAACGTTATCATAATAACAAACTTGCTTAACATGGGGCTCGACATTACGTTTGTCAAAGGCGACTGGGATGGCGAAGGCTCAGACGCTACACAAAGCAATGGAGCCGGCAACTTGATGGGCGGAAATGATGATGGCGATATTTCGTCAGATTTTGTGGCACCGGGCTACGGCACCGAACAGACAATGCCGGTGGAAACACTTTCAGATCCCTCGGACTGGTACGGTATTGTAACAATAAGCGACTACACAGGAACTGATGATATCTCGGGCGAGTACGAAGCGTGGGGATATATAGGCACAGATGAAATTGGCACCTATTTTGAGCTGTATGCAAACGGCCCTTCAGGTTCTGACTATGCAAGCGACTTGATGTCGTTCAATATTGAGTTGCATGATTATTCTTTCTTCCCGGTTGTGGATGAACACGCATGGTTATATGGCGACGCAACGCTGAAAGAAGAAGATAACACATGGTATGTGCCCTCACTGACAAACGGCGTACTCAGTGCAACTTATCACTACGACTACAACGGAGAAAGCTTTACCATTGACTTTGCCATCGCGCAAATATCCGACGGTAGCACGTCTTCAGAAGGTGTCGACACAAACAGCAGCGATACCGATACAGATAATGAAGCACCAGCTCCAGCACCAGAGCCAGAACCTGCTCCGGGACCGGTGGAACCAAGCCTTACTATAGATGAATTGCGCGAGATATATTATGCAATAACCGAGCTTGAAATAGATGAAAAGTATGCACTTACATACGATGAAATTTTATCTCGCTATTTTAACGGTGTTACTGGAAATATCACAAATCAAGGGGATACTTTTATATCTTATCAATGGATTTCTGTAGAAGCGGAGACCTCTTTGCTGAACGTATCCTTTGACATAAATGAAGACGGTAGCATCACTTACAAGTCCATGTCGATTAATAACATCAGTTTTTGATTGATAATCGACAAAACCAAAAGCATAAGTATGCGACACCAAGAGGGATGCAATATTGTATCCCTCTTGGTTAACATTTGTATTTTGTACAATAATGAGGCGTGGAAATGAAAAAAACAGTGATAACTTTTTTAATAGCTTTGTGCTTAGTTTTAAGTGCGTGTAGTGGTAGCGGTAATGAAAATGGCCTTGAATCGGCGCTTTCGCAGCTAACTGATAACTTACCACAAAACAGCGAAGAGGGCACATCGCAAAGCAATGCTGACTTAAATCATGAAAATGTGCTTATTGATGTAATAGGAGCAGACTATTTTGAAGGCAGAGCGATAATGAAAGCCGATGATGAAGAAATCTTCGGTGAAGTTTGTGCTGTTTTCAAAGTCGGCACAAACACCAAAGAACGCTTTGTGACCGAGGAATGGCTTGCTGTGTCGCCAACTATGCAGGTGTATCAATATGACGTGGCACTTGATGCCTGGGCGGAGTTCACAGCTAATTCTCAAAGTGATTTTGAGGTGTCAACCGTGTCAATACAAGACTGCATTTATGCGCTGAACGAAATTTATAGCGGTGAGTTTTCGGCAGAATACTATGACACCGAAGACATGATGAAAA
>CAYJIC010000166.1:0-2078 GCA_964370155.1 uncultured Oscillospiraceae bacterium | reverse complement strand
CCCCCTGTTATATCCTTAATAAGTTAGTTTTAGCTAACTTATTAAGGATATAACATACACGTTCTTGTGTCAAATTATAAAACAGGGTATAATAGATACTATTATATAAATATTTGCTTGAAAACACGGGATTGAAAAGCTATCCGATTTGAATTCACAAAGATACACACAAGCACTAAAAGATACTAAAAAAGAGGTACGATATGCAAACACTGGGAAGTTATACCGATATGTTCGGCTCTTTAGAGCAAAATGGGTGGAGCGCGAAAAAGACTGAAAGAGGGATCGCTTTTACCCTTGATGAAAGTTTAGGCAGCGGTACAATAACGCTTTGGGCAAATTCAGATAGTTTTGGATTTGTAGATTTAGACATCACCTATAAAAACGACAATATAACAGTTAATTTCAGTGATAACATCGGTGTACAAATCACTTTCATCGAACAGAACGAAATGGAGTATTATAAAGATGAAAGCGAGGCTCTGCATACTTTTTACGGAACATTTTTCTATATCAACAACACCCCGATACCTTGGTTTAAAAAATATCCCGGGCAAAGCAGAGTAAAAGCGCTTACCCTGATGATTAGCGATGAATTTCTAAAAGAAAACGGGATAAATATACCTAATTCCCAGTGGAACACCCTTGCAAGAGCGATAAATACCCGTAATATATCCATTCCACAAATCGCTACTATTTTAAAACAGATTAGGTATGCTGAAATTAACGAAGAACTTTTTCCTATCTACTTCAAAAATAAAACTATCGAAGCCTTTTTGCTTTTATTAAACTACAGCAAAGCACAAGAACACTCGCTTAGCAGAATTACCTCAAAAAGCCAAAATGCAGTAAAAAAGACCGTGGATTTGCTGTGCAAAAATTATATCTCACCCCCGATTATTACCGATATTGCAAAAACCATGGGAATAGATAAGAAAACCCTGCAATCATCTTTTAAAGAAATTGTAGGACTTAGTATACATAAATATATTCGCAGCCTTAAAATGCAGCATGCTGTCACACTACTGAAAACAAGCGATATGTCGATTGAATGTGTCGCCAAAGAGGTTGGCTATAACAGCAAAATACATTTTTATAGGGCTTTTGATGAGGTTTTTTCTATGAAGCCGTCTGAGATGAGGGCATTGCTTAATTAGCTGAAGTTAAATTTAGCACAAATCAGATTTTAAGTTGAAGTAAAGCATTCCCACAGACTTTTTATTTCCACAGCCTGTGCTGATTATCTCAGCTTATAACCAAGACTTGGTTTGTTTTTACGTACTTGTTAGTGAAGCGCGACAGACTTGTAAGTCTGGTGCTATTTCGGGGGCCAAGCTTTTTTCGTCTCGCAAACCCTTGATTTCACCGGATTCTTGTTCCCTTAATAGTGTAGTATGTTCCTATATCATCATATTTAACTTGTTCAAATAAATCCATTGAATCTATCTCAAGCGCCCAATGTGCAAGCAAAGCGTCTTTGTTGCACGTTATGAATTTTTCAAGTTTTTCCCATGTACTGTCGCAAATCGGCGGAAATCCACTGGCCTCTTTTGTAGGATGATGCAAAAAAACAGGCCAAATGGTGGTCTTTAAAAGCTCAGTATCCCTTTGAATATACAAAAGAAACGGGTGCTTGTTTTGCTTGTCTGCATCCATAAATGCAAACACTTCAATGGGCAAGCCTGTTTGAGCCGGGCATAGCTGTGTGCATTGAAATCCATACTCTTCGGGTAAAATAATATTCATGTCATCGTCTCCTTAAGTTTTTCCGCTCATAAATTGTTTGAGTCTGCGTCGCTATGCGTGTCAAATCCGGTGGCTACCACAGTGATTTTCATGAAATCACAAGCCTCGTTTGCAAACGTCACGCCCCAAATAATGTTAGCGTCGGGGTGAGTGGCCGAAGGCGCCGACATAAGCGCTAAAATGCTAAACATCAGCGACGGGTTTTCGGAAGCTTTTGCAAGCATTCTTCCCGTTTTTCGTCAAAATAAGGTAGAGGTGTATACGTATGCTATGCTGGCATAAATTAATTTGTAATATTATTTTCCCTGTATTATACTTTACTGAAGATTAGA
>CAYJIC010000165.1:0-2101 GCA_964370155.1 uncultured Oscillospiraceae bacterium | reverse complement strand
GGTGTCTTTTTTATGTTTATGTTCATCTTCAAGTGGTTCCTATAAGAACACTCCCACCAGCAGCCTGACGCTGCACCCAATCGGCACCGAGTGAAGCTCGGTGTCTTTTTTTATGTTAATGTATCAACAATCCATCATGATGGTGGAATCGTCACGTTGTGATAATAAATAGACGCATAAAAAAACGCCTACCTTTTAGGTAAGCGTTGAATTTTATGCGAATAGTTCTGTCACTGTAAGCATTATTTATCGGTAGTGAAATTATTTTACTTCAATTTCTTCAAAAGGAAGAGGCTTGGCAAAATGGTATCCTTGAGAGTAATAAATGTCCTCAGATAAAACCATATTTTGGATTTCACTGTTTTCAACAAACTCTGCAACGGTTTTTGCATTGATCAGTTTAGACATATAGCATATGGAGTTGACAATAGTCTTGCTGTCGCTATCATCTGTGAGGTTTTTTATAATACTGCCGTCGATTTTTAGTATGTCTGGTTTTAGTGCGATGATAGAGGAGAAAGTCGCAAATCCAGAGCCAAAGTCATCAACAGCAATCTTACAACCAATATCTTTGATTTTATGTAAAAACTCGAACAATTTATCATGATTACTATAATCTTCGGTTTCGACAAACTCAACAGTAATTCTAGAAACTCTGGGATATAAGGAAAGGGTGTTTAACAACCACTCTTGAAATTCTTTGTTTTCTATATCAAAAATTGAAATATTAAGACAAAGTTCAGCTTCTAAATTTTCAAAATCACTTAAGGCTTTTTCTACTAACATTTTGCTTAAAATACTATAAAGCTTGTACTGTTTAGCGACATCTAAAAACACACCGGGAGGATAAATTTTACCGTCGTCATCTTTAATTCGCATCAGTGCTTCATATTTTGTGATGGATTGTGTTTTGTTGTTGTAAATACCCTGATAATAGGGGAAAACGTTGCCGCTGGAAATAACCTGATTAAGCAAAGAAAATACTTTAACAGCATCGAAAGCATTTGCCAGCATGACTTCTTTCTCGTTGGAAGCGATTAAGTAATTATATTGAGAGTTTCTGTGTGTATAGTGGGCGCTTTTTGCTCGGTTGACTAAATCTTCTCCACCAATAACCAATACAAAGCGTGAAACAGCGCTTAAGGCAACATTTTTTGATGAAGCGCGTTCATAGTTTTCATACATTGATTTCATGACTGCTTCGAAAGCTTCATCTGGCATATCGTCTGTCGCAACAAGAATGAAGTTCTTATAGTTGATCATATAAAGCGATATTACATTGTTTAATTGTGCTGTCTTAAGACCTAGTATAATTTCTTCCAAAACTTCTTTACATCCTATGATATATTCGTCTTCACCAAAAGTTGAAATCATAAGATCAGCATTGATAACTTCTGTCATACAAAGCTTTGTAAATTTATTTTCAAGCAAATCATGCTTATATTTTTCATAATTGTATATATTATATCGCGAATCTATAAATTTTTTTTTCAATGATATAAGACCTTCCTCTCTGTGGCAATATGATATGTAACATATCCCACACTTGTATTATAGTGTTTGTTATCAGTGTTGTAAAGGCTTTTATACCTTTTTAAAGCAATACAAATCTATATACTCATTTTAGAACATATATGTACAAAAAGTCTATTGATGAAATGTAAATTTTTTATTAGAAATAAAGGAAGAATAGAACAGTTTTATTATACCCATTGTGGCCGGTATGCGCAGAAAGGCCCCTGTTTTATCAGGGGCTTATGTTACACTATTGAAAAATGCAAACAACTGGTAATCACTTGTCTTTAATTACTTTCTTGCCTTCGACAATGGCGTAGATTGTAGGCACAACCACCATGGTTAAAACAGTGGAGAATAAAAGCCCAAACAATAAAACAGATGCCATAGGCGCGCTCATTGGGTCGGCCGAAAGTATAAGCGGAACCAGACCAATGCACGTAGTCACGGTGGAAAGCATGATTGGCCTAAAGCGTAGCTTTACAGCTTTTAGGCAGGCGTCTTCGGCGGCATCGCCGGCTTTTAGCCTAGTATCCATAACTTCTATCAGTAATATACTGTTGTTGACAACTATACCAAAAAGGCT
>CAYJIC010000164.1:0-2144 GCA_964370155.1 uncultured Oscillospiraceae bacterium | reverse complement strand
ACCCACGTATGAAAGAACGTAAGAAATACGGTCTTAAAGCTGCACGTCGTGCACCGCAGTTCTCAAAACGTTAAGAAACTTGGATTTTTTGTACTGTATATTAGTACAAGTAAAAAGAAAGGCGAGCTTACATGCTTGTCTTTCTTTTGTCGTAAAAAACAAATAAGTTTGCTAGAATGCTGTGGGCTTAAGACGGCCCGCAGCATTTTAAGGCTTAGAGGGTTGTTTGTATAGGCAACAAGGAGAAGATAGATGAGTAAGGCAGTAGATGCCACAAATAAAACAAGTCAAGAAGAACTAATGAGCAACAATAAATTAGGCGTCATGCCGGTTGGAAAACTTCTTTTAAATATGTCGTTGCCCATAGTGTTTAGTATGTTGGTGCTGGCGCTGTATAATATTGTAGACAGCATTTTTGTGGCACGTTTGGGTGAAGATGCCTTGGCAGCCGTGGGTTTGGTATTTCCGATACAAAACTTAATTATATCAGTGGCGTCGGGTACCAGTATAGGTGTCAATAGCGTTTTGGGACGTTATTTAGGGGAACGTAATGTAAAAGGCGCAAATCGTGTGGCAGTAAACGGTATTTTTCTGTTAACGGTAAGCTGGGTAGTATTTGCACTGTTTGGAATTTTAGGCTCGGGATTTTATATTCGATTGTATGCAGAAAATGCGCAAATATTGAGTATGGGTATTAGCTACATGCAAATTATCACCGTGGGCTCGGTAGGGGTGTTTTTGGGCATTTTGATGGAACGCCTGCTACAAGCGACTGGCAGATCTATGTATTCCATGGCTTCTCAGCTGACGGGTGCTGTGGTGAATATTGTACTTGATCCTATTTTCATTTTCGGATGGTTCGGCATGCCGGCAATGGGCGTTGCAGGTGCGGCGCTTGCTACTGTGATAGGACAGTGGTTGGGTATGTTTGTTGGAGTTTTAAGTAACAGATACCGTAATCCTGAATTGCAAATTAAATTGCGCGGATTTCGTCCTGACATATCCACCATAAAGCGGATTTATCAAGTGGGCGCACCCAGTATTATCATGCAGTCAATCGGTAGTGTGATGCTTTTTGGTATGAACAAAATACTAATAGGGTATGGTGTTGTTCCGGTATCTGTGCTCAGCGTATATTTCAAATTGCAAAGTTTTGTGCTCATGCCGATTTTTGGCTTTACCATGGGATTGCTGCCGATTGTTTCCTTTAACTATGGAGCAAAAAATAAGGAACGCATCAGGGGTACAATTATTGCGTGTCAAGTGATGTGTTTTTTTATTATGCTGACAGGAACAGTGGTGTTTTGGGCAATTCCGGAACTGCTGATGTCGATGTTTGATGCACAGGAAGAAATGATGAGAATTGGAGTAATGGCTTTGCGCTTGATTAGTTTAGGCTTCATACCGGCAGGCGTTAGCATAGTATGCTCTACATTTTTTCAAGCAATTGGTAGCGGTATATATAGTTTGATGCTATCTATTATCAGGCAACTGGTGGCGATATTACCTATAGCATATTTGCTTTCATCCTTTTATGGACTGGATGCCATTTGGTGGGCGTTTCCGATAGCTGAGGTTATATGCTGTATATGGGTTATGATGTTCCTAAAAAGAATATGGAAAACTAAAATAAAATATATGTAAATGTAAAAACACACATTCATAACGTTAATAATACGTTGTGAATGTGTGTTTTGTTGTGTGGATTAATCGCTAAAAATGGATTCCTCTATAGGGTGGTGAGGATTGCGCTTAACAAGTGAAATTGCTTTAATAAGAGCGGTTACAACCTCGACAATAAGTTTACGGTCGCTTAAATTGGTGTGGTTTAACTCTGTGCTCAGAATATAATGAGGTGGGATACGATTAAGAGCAAGACCGCAGGCATCGTCATGGCAACGCTCACATTCACAAGCATGAAATCGTTTCACATAACGTGGGTAGTATTGCTTTATTAGTATTTCGGAAAGATTAACGGGATGCGGTTTATCTTGCGGTGCATCCGAATGATTGAAAATAAGAATAGGTGATTGCTCTTGTACGGGAGCAGGCGGTGGTGGCTCTGCTGAAGCTTGAGGAATATCTTCTTCGACGCTTTCCTTAGGCTGTGCGTCGTCTTGGGAAGCTTGCGCAAACAGTGCGGC
>CAYJIC010000163.1:0-2144 GCA_964370155.1 uncultured Oscillospiraceae bacterium | reverse complement strand
TAAAAGAAGTGAGCGATGAACAGGCTATGGAGATAGCCTTGATAGAAAACCTGCAGCGTGAAGATTTAGATCCGATTGAAGAGGCGATAGGATATAAGAACCTGATGGATCGTTGCGGGTATACCCAAGAAAAAGCTGCCGAGAGACTAGCGAAAAGCAGAAGTGCAGTTGCCAATAGTTTGCGACTTTTGACGTTGCCTGAAGACGTAGTGCAGTTGTTGCAAGACGGTGTATTATCGGCAGGCCACGCAAAAGCCATTTTGTCTATTGCAGATGCCGCACTACAAAGTGAGGCTGCACATTTGATTGTGAAAGAAAAGATGAATGTGCGCAAAGCAGAGGTTGCTTGTAAAAAAATACAGCAAGCACCAAAGCAAGCACCGAGCAAAAAAACAAGGCCGGCCATTGCCGCTGAAGTGGAAATAAGTTTGCGAGATGTTTTAGGAACTGAAGTGAAAGTACAATATGAAAACGGAAAAGGAAGCTTGAATATTGGGTTTTATTCAGAAGAGCAGTTGCGAGATTTTGCAAACTTGCTAGGAAGTTATTCACAAGAAAAATAAATCGACTAAATTTTCCACACTTAATATAATAGAAAATACACACAAATAAAACTACTATTTAAATCTTCAACAAAATAAAAAAGTTTGTAAAAGAAAAAGATGGAGGAAGAATATGCTAGACTTGAAACTGATTTGTGCGAACCCAGAAATGGTGAAAGCGGGCATCAAAAAACGCAACCTAGACCTGGACAATGTGGTTGATGAAATTATTGCGCTGAATGAAAAACGTAAAGTTTTGATTGGCGAAACAGAGACAATGAAAGCGCGACAAAATGCTGTAAGCAAAAGTATACCCGCCATGAAAAAAGCTGGTGAGGACACCACCGAAATCATGGCTGAGATGAAAGAGTTATCGGAAAAAATCAAAGGGCAAGACGCGAAGTTGGCCGAGGTGGAATCAGCACAAAAAACAGCCATGTATCAATTGCCAAACTTACCGGATGATGACGTACCGGCAGGCGGCAAAGAAAGCAACACCGAGCTGCGCGTGTTCATGGACAAGCCTACATTTGATTTTCCCATCAAAGACCACATGGAATTGTGCGAGAGCTTGGGTCTGGTGGACTATAAGCGTGGTGCAAAGCTGGGCGGAAACGGAAGCTGGATTTATCGCGGCGAAGGTGCCAGACTGGAATGGGCGCTACTAAACTTTTTCATCAGCGAGCACCTAGCAGACGGATACGAGTTTTTGATACCACCACATATGCTGAACTGGGAGTGTGGATATGTGGCCGGTCAGTTTCCGAAATTCAGTGAAGATGTTTACCATGTAGGAAATCCGACCGGAGACGAAAAAAAGTTTTTGCTGCCCACAGCCGAAACAGCACTGGTAAATGTGCACAGGGATGAGATACTAGCGCCGGAAGAACTGCCACGTAAATATATTGCATACACCCCATGCTACAGACGCGAAGCAGGTAGCTATCGAAGCGAAGAGCGTGGTATGATTCGTGGTCATCAGTTCAACAAGGTGGAGATGGTTCAATATACAACAGCCGAAGGAAGCGAAGCAGCTTTCGAAGAAATGGTAGGAAAAGCAGAACGCTTGGTGCAAAAACTGAAACTACATTATCGTGCAAGCAAACTAGCTGCAGCTGACGTGTCGGCATCCATGGCGCGTACGTTTGATATTGAGGTATGGATTCCATCAATGGAAATTTACAAAGAGGTATCCAGCGCCTCTAATGCAAGAGAGTTTCAAAGTAGACGTGGCAACATTAGGTACCGTGACACAAACGGTAAGCTACAATTTGCACACACACTAAATGCGTCTGGTTTGGCAACATCGCGCATATTCCCTGCCATGGTAGAGCAATATCAAAATGCCGACGGCAGTGTTACTGTGCCTGAAGTTTTGAGGCCATATATGGGCGGCACAGAAAAAATAGTATAAACAAGTAAAAGTAACAACACAGAGTAGTGCAAAATACTACGATAATGCGAATATTTTTGCGCTAGTTGCAATAAAATCAAAACATTTTAAAAAAAATAATATTTTTTTCCAAAAAACAGTTGACAAAACCGGGTTTGTTTCGTATAATTGACTATGCTGTTCACAAAAACTATTTGTTTGGGCGGTAT
>CAYJIC010000162.1:0-2154 GCA_964370155.1 uncultured Oscillospiraceae bacterium | reverse complement strand
GTTCATGCCAACACTATTTATATTTGATTTTTATGCCACAAGACATAACTGTCCTAAATGGCAATCTTGCATATGTTAAACAAACCCAAAATCGGGTCGGATAACCAAAATAAACATACCGATATTTTTAGATACACTCGCCCCTTGTCAACATGTACTGCTTTTGGGTACACTACCCCTACAAGGCTACTACTGCGCATCTTTCGGCCAAAGCGCACACTGCGCCTATCGAAAGATACACTTGCCCCTTGTCAGCATGCACTGCTTTTGGGTACACTACCCCTACAAGGCTACTACTGCGCATCTCTCGGCCAAAGCGCACACTGCGCCTATCGAAAGATACACTTGCCCCTTGTCAGCATGCACTGCTTTTGGGTACACTACCCCCTACAAGGTTATTGCATCACCTATAACAGATGATTCTAGCACGGCAAAGCATAGCACAATATAAAGTGCTTTTATTACATCCCTGTAATTTTTTGAATAGCATCCCTGCAATCTCTATATGAATAGCATCCCTGCAATCTCAGCGTACCAGCATCCCTGCCAATAGAGAATATACCTTACCTATTCGCAAACAAACACTTTTTCTCTTATGTTCATCGTTTAATGTTTTATCTGCTTATATTATATATCGTCCTTTTATTACTAAACTTTACCCTTTTTTTGTATTAATTTTGTGTTCTTTGAATTTTAATAAATTTAAATCGTATTATCGTATTTTTTAAATATGAATTCTATGTAAACAACATAATTTCTTGCGCTAAAACACAAAAAAACCCCAGCCATTACAGCTGGGGAATACTGCGGTAGTAATAAAAGCAACTTTTAAATATCGCTATGATTAAACAGGCACAGATTTATTATTGTAATCTACATGTTCGCCGTCTACACCTTGGGTTTTCTCGTTGCGGCTTTTGAAGAACTTCGGTGCAACTTGTGGGAACATAGCATATGTGAGCACGTCTTCGGGCTGACGCTCCCATTTTGCGGCTTCTTCTTTCAGTTTATCCATCTCAGGCTCGATTTTGTCGGCCGGACGATAGGTAATGGGTTCATCATCACCCAAAATCATTTTGGAAAACTCTTCAGAGATAGGAGCCGGAGTTTTGCCATAGTCACCATGAACCATAGCGCGGAACTCTTTGGTAACCATCTTGTAGCGCTCGCCTGTGATTACGTTAAACACAGCCTGGCTACCAACAATTTGGCTGGTAGGAGTAACAAGGGGTGGATAGCCGGAATCTTCACGTACACGAGGAATCTCTTGCAGCACTTCTTCCAGTTTATCTTCCTTGCCGGCTTCTTTCAGCTGACCCAAAAGGTTACTCAGCATGCCGCCGGGTACCTGATATAGCAATGTGTTTGCGTCAACACCCAGCATTTTGGGGCTAAGCTGGCCACTAGCCAGATATTTCTCACGCAATTTAGCAAAGTGAGCACGCACAATGTCCAGTTTCTTAAGGTCTAGACCGGTGTCATACTCAGTTCCTGCTAAAGCCGCTACCAAGCTTTCGGTAGGCATATGGCTGGTGCCAAGGCTTAGCGGTGAGATAGCACAGTCGATGATATCAGCGCCTGCTTCAATGCCTTTCAGGATAGACATAGAAGCCAAGCCCGAAGTGTAGTGACTGTGAATGTCGATAGGAATAGACACAGTAGCTTTCAGTTTTGAGACCAGTTCGCTACAAGCGTACGGTGTCAAAAGACCTGCCATGTCTTTGATACAAATAGAGTCAGAACCCATTTCTTCCAGTGTTTTTGCATAATCTGCAAAATAGTCATCGTTATGCACAGGGCTTAATGTGTAGCTGATGCAACCTTGCACATGTGCTTTTTCTTTTTTGGAAGCTTCAATGGCTGTTTGCAAGTTGCGAGGATCATTCAGCGCGTCAAAGATACGCAGAATGTCTATACCGTTCGCCACACTCTTTTGCACAAAATATGCCACAGCGTCATCACCATAGTGACGATAACCCAGCATGTTTTGGCCACGGAATAACATTTGTAGTTTTGTGTTTGGGCAAGCTTTACGCATCATGCGCAAGCGATCCCACGGATCTTCGTCTAAAAAGCGGATAGCGGCATCAAATGTAGCACCGCCCCAACACTCTAGGCTGTAATATCCTACTTCGTCCATTGCCTCAAGAACAG
>CAYJIC010000161.1:0-2205 GCA_964370155.1 uncultured Oscillospiraceae bacterium | reverse complement strand
TATGCTCGATTACAAATACCGAGTTATTTTGGCTTACAAGTTTTTGAAGTAATGCCAAAAGCTTTTCGCTGTCCAAAGGATGAAGCCCAGTGGTCGGCTCGTCTAATAGATATAACGTGTGACCACTACCCACTTTTGCAAGTTCTTTTGACAGTTTAAGTCGCTGACATTCACCACCAGAAAGTGTAGTTGTCGATTGTCCAAGTTTTAAATACGCAAGACCAACTTCGTTTATAACGCTAAGTTTTTTGTAAATTTCGTGGTTTCCCTCAAAAAACTCTAAGTTTTCAAGCACAGTCATATTTAAAATATCGGAAATGCTTTTGCCCTTATATGTTACAGACAGCACTTTTTTCTTAAATCTATGCCCTTTGCAAACAGGACAAACAACCTCAACATCATCTAAAAACTGCATATCAAGTGCTATTACTCCAAGACCTTCGCATTTTTCACAGCGCCCACCCTTAACATTGAAAGAAAAATCGGAAGGCTTGAGTTTTAGTTTTTTTGCCTGAGATTGAGCCGAAAACAGCTCTCTAATTAGCGTAAAAACTTCTGTGTAAGTTGCTATATTACTTCGGCTTTGTCTTCCGATAGGACTTTGATCGATTTTGATAACCTCTGAAACATGCTCAAGCCCACGAATACTTTCGGCATTTTTTCTCTGCTCGATAACATCAAAAACAAGTGAGCTTTTACCGCTACCGGAAACCCCAGCAAATGAAACAAGCCCACCAAGTGGAATATTTACTGATACATTTTTAAGGTTGTGTGCAGTAGCGTTTTTAACTTCGATAAATCTGCTCGCATTTATTTTTTCATCATTCGGTTTGGTTTTTACTTCTCTCAGATACTTCGCAGTCATTGAAATTTTGTTCTGTGAAACCTCTGACACTGTGCCATTTGCGACAATTTCACCACCAAGAGAGCCTGCACCTATGCCAAAGTCAATGATGTAATCGCACTCTTTCACAAAATCCATATCATGTTCAATAACGATAACTGTGTTGCCTAAATCGCGCAGTTTTTTTATTGCTTTGAGTAGTAGCGAGGTATCTCTAGCGTGAAGTCCTGTGGTGGGCTCGTCTAAGATGTATAGCACCCCTGTAAGCCCACTCTCTAAAATACTTGCAAGGCGAATCCGTTGGCTTTCACCGCCCGAAAGAGTGCCAACAGAACGGTCAATTGAGAGATATTCCAGACCGATTTTCACAATGCCGTTTGCACGCTTTAAAATATCACCTATAACCACAGTAGCAATTTCTTTAGTCGATGGAGATAAGCTATTTTGTGTATCTTCTAAAAAACCCACGAGTGAAGACATTGTAAAAGCGCTGACTTCTATTATGGTTTTTCCATTTAAATTTGCAGTCCTACCATCAAAGCCAAGCCTTGCGCCTTTACACTCATCACAAGGCGTGCTTCCGATAGCGCTTGCAATAACAGGACTCGCAACCTTTTTTGTGGCCGACTCTACAACTTTTTTGTTCACAAATGTGCGCAGTCCCTCGACGTAACCATCCATAACTCGCTTAGGCCGTTTGATGTTTGGAAATCGCTTTTTAAACTCCTCGCTATCCACACCATCAAGAAGCACGAGCATTTCAAGCTCGTTATAGTCTTTAACAGGCTTTGAAACATCAAATGTAAAGCCGTAATGCTTGCCACAAGCCTCAAATGTATTTGAGTAGTGCTCCCAAAAAGTTTTGTTGCCCCAAATTTTGATAGCACCCTCTTTTATGGTAAGGTTTGTATCAATGAGTTTCGAAAAATCTATGTCTTTTACCACACCGATACCACTGCATTTTGGGCAAGCACCCTCTGTTTTGTTAAAAGAAAAACTCGCCATACTAAGATGTGTTAACTTTGTTTTGCAGTGAGGACAAACGGTGTCAGTAAAGTCAATTTCTTCATCTTCATCAAAATTCGGAGCAATTTCGCCCATACAGTTTTGGCAGACTCTTGTCGCAAGTTTTGCGTATAAAATGCGAAGATAGGTGAGTATTTCGGTGTATGTGCCAACAGTAGAGCGAGGATTTTTAGAAAGCGTCCTTTGCCCAACAGAAATAGACGGTGAAAGCCCGACAATGCTGTCTACTTGTGGTTTGTTAAGACCATCTGTCACCATTCCCATCGACTCTAAATATTGTCGCTGACATTCTTTTTGCAGTATATCCATAGCAAAACTACTCTTGCCACTGCCGG
>CAYJIC010000160.1:0-2235 GCA_964370155.1 uncultured Oscillospiraceae bacterium | reverse complement strand
CCTTCACCTCCCGCTTTTTTGAAAAAAAGCTTGGCAAAAAACTTTAATCAAAAACCATATACATATAATAGAATTAATACAAAATACAAAGCCTACCTAATCACCACGCCGCAGGCTATTGCGTGTGCCGCATGGCACCGCCGCTGGCGCAAAACTTTACTCAAAAACCATACATTTTCAAAAAAATCCGGATAAAACCTGAAATAGAATTACTTAAAATAGAATCACCTAATCCACATAACGCTCCTTGGATATACTACGTTGTTACGTATATATCAAAAAAACCAAAGCATTTTGTATAAAATGCGTCATTGAAAGTTTTTGCTAAGCTTTTTTCAAAAAGCGTAATAGTGTCTTGACCTTAATTAGCTCAACAATCGATGGTTTTTATACCTGTCGTGTGCCACATAAATCTGATACGCTTTACTCCGCTGATATATCCTACTCCCAAGCGCCTCATCCATGTTCAATATCTCATCAATCGAAAACTCGCTCGAAATAATCGTCACGCAATCTTTTTGGTTATACCTCCTGTTCAGCAGCTTAAACGCCGCCGCTAAATCCCCACCCGACGCTGTCCTGTATGTGTTTTTCGCGCCGTACGCATCCCTCGCAACCTTCAAAAAATCATCGATATACAGTACATCCGTCTTCGCCCAATCCTCTAGCCGCTTCACAAACCCGTCAGCATTCCCTTTGATTGAATCCGCGTGATCACTCCACACCATATACTTCGCCATGCGCCCGGCATGCACCAATCGATACAATATCGCGGAACACAGATGCGTCTTTCCACACCCCGGCTGCCCCCCGATAAAAAACCAATTCCCATCCGGATTTTCCGCAAATTTTTCGGCTTTTTGCTTCAGCTCAACTTGCCAGCTTTCCTGTGCCACAAAATCCTCAAACTGCATCTCCTGCAACGCTGTCCCTAGCCCACTTTGCTTAAAAATCAGCATGTTATCATGCTTTTTCTTACACACACAATCACACACCATGGACGGCGTCACAAAATAAAACCGCTTCCCGTGACACCATTCGCAGTCATCTTCCCGCCTCGGATCACACCTTGCGTTGTGATACCTCACCTCTTCTTTTTCAGAGTCTGACAGTTGCAGAAAGCGTTGGTCCTTTTCCGGTTGCCACGCCATTTTTCTCCACCTCCTCGTTTTGTTTAATGGCAAAAAGCCCTTGCCAGCAGTTGAATGTCGACTGTTCCAATATCTGCTTTTGCAACTCTTCGTTTTCCGGTGCCAGGCTTTTTAAGCGTTTCAACGCAATAATTTTCGCGTTTTCCGTCAACGGTTTTTTCAGGCGATTCCTCATCTCCACATACCCTCGCCATTCGTGGCTTCTTACTATCTTGTCATTAATGACAAGATTTCTTTCCTTCTTACCTTCTTTATTAGATGTTGGCTCTGTGTTACCCCCGTGTTGAGCCTCTGCTGTTTGCGTGCCGTCGGCCTGATACTTGTCATATTTACACACACTCACCACGGTATACTGCACGCTCGGCGCCAGCTCAATCTCGCCTGTCTTCTCCAGCTTTTTCAGCACCGTGCGCACTTGTTGCACAGATAACCCACACTCCTTCGCCAAATTTTTCAAGCTAATCACACGTTGCCCACGCTTTATCACCACGCCTTGCCATCGTGCCTGCTTGTAGTTCGCCGTAAGCAGCAGATGCACAAACACCCTGCACGTGTTCACGTCGCCATACCACTCCCACTGCAACAGCGACCGATACACCTTCACAAACCCGTTCTCCATCACTCACATCACCCCTCACCACGCTTTACCCTTTGCACCGTCACACCTCGCTTTCCTTCACTCGTCGCTATTTTTCGTCTACACATCGTTATATTCCCTCTCAAACACCACCCACAACTCGTCCGCTTCTTCCCTTGCTTTTTCCGCCTCGGCTTCACTTGCCGCCTGGTACGCCATGCTTTGCGCCTCGCACCACCTCTCATACGCACCCTCCACATGCAGCGGCCAGCCCTCACTGATGCAATTTCTGTTCCACGCTTTTCTCACACCCACCTCTTTTCTCACCCATCACCGACCTAATAAATACTATTTTTCTTCAAAAGCTGTCTTAATATTTTTTATTAGTATCCTGTTCACCCCCCTCTTAATTGTTAATAATTTATTAATTATTCTAATAATATCAACAAAAATTTAATATGTCAATAGATTTTTTCATATATTTTATCAAAAAACTAATATCTATTT
>CAYJIC010000159.1:0-2240 GCA_964370155.1 uncultured Oscillospiraceae bacterium | reverse complement strand
CATCACTTTTCGGCACAGAAAACCCCCACACCAGCCAAACATGCGAAAACTCCTCAATCCCACGCACGGCATCCATGCTCCGATACTTCGGCTCAAACACCACCTTCGCCACAAGTTCTTTTACAAGATTACTTTGCCTCGGCACCCCAAACTTCGTTTTAAAATCGGTATAAATCCTCGCAACTGGCTCCATCTGCATCTCGACACCCCACTTTGATATCATATACTCTTAGCCGTTAGGGAGTAATCCGAACCCGCCTTACGGCAGGGCACTAATTTATATTTCATGCTTTTCGTAAAACTCCGCCTGCGACATGGTATGCACGATTTGTATCGAAAGCGCACCCACTTCAACGCCCGGCTCCATCTGCAACACGCCGGTGATAGCATTCGTCATCTGCCGAATCAAATGCTCGGTATCGGTATCTTTGTCACCCACCACACGAAGCGCCACACCAATCCTACCTTCAGACGTCTTATGCACCACGATACCTTTTGTTATATCGTCATTTTTCTTGAATATATCCCCTAAATAACTTTTCACTGCAAGCACTGCCGGAATCTCATGCAACGCGCCACCAACCATCCGTTTTATGCTTTCTTTTTCGGTATCGCCCATATTCTCTTCGTTTTTCCAAAAGAACTCATACTGGTCCAGCTGCTGTACTTTTTCGTTATTTCCATACTCAATTTCTTCGATATGCAGTCTTTTTTCGGTGTTTTTGTCGTCCATTCCAGACACATCTCCTTTCGGGTTAGCATGTATCTTCATCATACACTTTAAAAAGCTCAAAATTCGTATCATTTTGTCGATATTCGTGTTATTCCACAGCGCCTTCTATAGCCACATCAGGTAGCGAGTATGCCCCCGCATCACTTGTGAACAGCATTGTTGGGCTGATGGTTTCTTCAAATATCCGCATCTCAAAATGCAAATGCGAGCCGGTAGAGTATCCCGTGGTACCCATAAGTGCTATCTGTTGGCCTTGCTCCACCATTTCGCCTGCCACAACGTCAATTTCAAGCAGGTGGTAATAGTAGCTTTTCAGGCCGCCACCGTGTTCAATCACTATTGTTCCGCCGGTATTCAGTAGCACGTCGGCAAACACTACCCTGCCTGCGCCGGGTGCTATAATCGGTGTACCTTCGGCGTTCGCGATGTCCAGTGCCGCATGGGTACGTAGCGTCGAGGCGTCCCCGTTCGTTATACGTTGCACGCCGTATTCTGACGTGATTCTACCCTCGGCCGGCCATATAAATTCGCCGTCCCAGTATTTTTCCTCGTCATATGTTTCCCATAGTGGCGGGATTGTTTGCCGGTATTGCTCATACGCCTCGGCGCTGTTTGCCTCGCTTATCACGGGATCGCTGGTGTCTATCTCCAAGTTCTGTTGCAGGAAATCAAACGCTTCCACCGTCACTGTCTGGCTGAATTCCTGTGTGCCGACCGTCACCGTCATGGGATACTCGCCCACCGCACGGTCGTGTCCCACAGCAATCACCGCCGAAAAGCTTTGCGCTCTATCCATCGGTGTGAACACCACCTGGCCCATGTCTGTCTCGGCTGTAGGTACCACGTCTTCCGGTGCGTCCAGTACCTGTACCACGAAAATGTCGCCTTGTTGTAGCACGTTATCGCCAAATAATACCATTGTTTCAAGTTCGGGTTCGGGTGTCCATTCGATGTCTACCTCAAACACAAACACGCCATACGCCTCGCCGTCTGCTTGAGGTTTCTCGGACGTTATTTGGATTGTATATACACCTGTTTCAGTCAGCACCTCTTGTGAAAAAGTCTCGGCATCACCCTCAAAAACCACCACGTCATCTTTTGTCACCTTCAGTGATGTTGTGTATCCCGTCGGGTATACCAGCCCTGCGTCCATCGGCGCCTGCACAGGTATCGGAGCAGGTTTTTCTTCTGTTATCGCAAAATCTTTATACAAGTATTCCATGAACGTCGGTGTATACCATGTTGTGTTTACCGGTGTCATGTCTTGGCCAAATACTTCCGCATACAGTGGCGGAATGCTGTCTTCCGTCGTATTTTCGTACGTTACATACACATAAATGCCGCCGGCTAAAGCCACAGCTAAAATCACAAATACCAGCCCGAATATTATCTTTTTCATGAGTTTATCTTCTCCTATTCCCTACTACCTAAACAAACATAAGTACCACAACACTTTACTACAAACTTGTGAAATCCGCAACCACCTTCCCGCTTTTTCCCGCTTTTT
>CAYJIC010000158.1:0-2257 GCA_964370155.1 uncultured Oscillospiraceae bacterium | reverse complement strand
AGCGTCGTATTCCGGTACAGTATGCTAAAAAAGTGGTGGGACGTAAAATGTACGGTGGACAAAGCAGCCACATTCCCATCAAGGTGAACATGTCAGGCGTTATGCCTATCATCTTTGCTTCGGCACTTACCAGTATACCGGGCACTATCATCAGCTTGTTCAACCCGGCAGTGGATTCAATATGGTACACAATATCCACATGGTTTAATCCCAGTGGTGCAATCTATGCCGTTATCTATGCATTGTTGATTATTGGATTCAACTATTTCTATGTGGCAGTACAATACAATCCAATGGAAATTGCCAATAACCTGAAAAAGAACAACGGCGCTATTCCGGGCATTCGTCCGGGCAAGCCCACCAGTGACTTTGTCACAAAGGTAATCAGCAAAGTAACTTTGATCGGCGCTGTCTTCCTTGTGGTGGTAGCCGTAGGTCCGATAGTACTTGGTTCTATCACTGGTGTGAACATTGCACTGGGCGGTACTAGTTTATTGATTGTGGTTGGTGTGGCTTTAGACACCTCGCGCAGCTTAGAAAGCTTTATGTTGATGCGACACCACAAAGGATTCTTAGAATAAGAAGTAATTGTAGGGCTTACCGAGAAGGGAGTTTTGCTGTATGAAATTAATTTTACTAGGTGCACCGGGTGCCGGTAAAGGAACACAGGCACAGTTTATAAAGGATAGTTTTGGAATACCTTCCCTGTCCACAGGTGAAATTTTACGCGAAGCTGTAAAAAACGGCACGTCTACCGGTAAAAAAGCTAAAAGCTATATGGACGCCGGTAAGCTTGTCCCTGACGAAGTAATTATTAATGTGTTAAAAGATAGGCTAGATGAGCCGGACACTCAAAAAGGCTACATTTTAGACGGTGTGCCTCGTACAGTGGCACAAGCACAGGCGCTGGAAGATATGGATATAGTTATAGACATGGTGCTAGACATCAGTGTAAGTGACGATATCATCATGGAGCGTTTGTCGGGTCGCAGAGTGTGTGGAACATGCAGCTCAAGTTATCACACGTTGTTTTTCCCCACAGCAAAACCTGGTGTGTGCGATAGATGCGGTAGCGATTTGATCATCCGCAAGGATGACCAACCCGATACTATAAAAGCGCGTCTTGTTACATACCATGAACAAACAGAACCGCTGGTTGATTTTTACAAGCAGCGCGGAAAGCTGAAAGAAGTTGATGGAACTCTTTCGGTAGAAGAGATCAAACAACACATCAACGAAGTGTTGGAGGCTAACTTTTGATTCGATTGAAGACAGCAAATGAGCTTAGCAAAATGCAAAAAGCTTGCGAAATTTCGGCCGGTGCTTTGGCGGCGGGCGGCAGAATGGTGAAGCCCGGCGCATCCACCGCGGATGTAGACAAGGCAGTATACGACTACATCATATCTAAAGGCGCTGTGCCAAATTTCAAAGGTTATGCCGGTTTTCCGGCTAGTGCTTGTGTGTCTGTCGGAGATACAGTGATCCATGGTATTCCGCAAAAGGATCACATTCTTCGTGAAGGTGATATTGTTTCCATTGATACGGGTGCAATTGTAGATGGATTTCACGGAGATAACGCATACACTTTTCCATGTGGTATAATAAGCAAAGAAGCAGAACATTTGCTTAGAATCACTCGCGAGTCTTTGTTCCTTGGCATCGCGGCTGCTGCTGTTGGTAACAGAGTGGGTGACATCGGGCACGCTGTGCAAAGCTATGTGGAAGAAAACGGCTATTCTGTGGTCAGAGATTTTGTTGGTCACGGAGTTGGCGCCGAACTACACGAAGCACCGGAAGTACCAAACTATGGAAAACCGGGACGTGGAGCACGGCTGTTACCCGGAATGACATTGGCTATAGAGCCGATGATAAACGAAAAGGGTGCCGGTGTACATGTGCTAAAAGATGGATGGACGGTAAAAACAAGAGATGGCGGATTATCTGCCCACTTTGAACACACCGTTGCCATCACACAAGATGGTCCACTTATCATGACGCCCTGGCAGGTGGATGTATGGAAATAAAACAAGGGCAAGTAGTTACAAGCCGCAAAGGACGCGATGTAGGCTGTGTGTACGTAGTATTGAGCACAGAAAATGACAGGGTTATGTTGTGTGATGGACATAAACGCACGCTAAACACCCCGAAAAAGAAAAATGCTCTGCACCTGCAGCCAACAAACACGTTACTGCAAGAAAATGTTATTGAAAGTGATCTTTCAATAAAAATGGCACTTAAAGAATACGTAAAAAATCAA
>CAYJIC010000157.1:0-2260 GCA_964370155.1 uncultured Oscillospiraceae bacterium | reverse complement strand
CTTTATACACGCAAGGCTGATACGTCCACAAAGGCCAATGAAAACGGCAAGATCTGCATTCGGGGATAATGCCGTCATACCCACTGTCAAATCGTTTGCATAGGGGATTGTTTTCTTGCATCAAAGCCTCAAAGGCCATGTCGGTACGGTGATTTCGACTGCTCATTTTTATTTCATCCTTTCTGATGTTGTGAATTTTGGGCACAAAAAAAGGTTTGATTTCTATTCCTTTCAGAATGAAAACAAACCTTTGTAATGTAGATATATTTAGTTTTAGCTTACTAAAAAACTGGTAGGAGTTTAAATTGTGATGAAAATTCAAATCACTTTTTACCTGGTTTGCCATTGTATTTGGTTTTGCCAACGGTGAATTTTAATACCTTTGTATATTCCAGTCGGGTTTAAATTGTTGTATAAGAGCGGCTTCCAAGCTTATAATTTCGTTATCGTTATATAAAGGTAATAAATATATTGTGATGCCATCATGATGCTTGTTCATTAAAGCGTTCATGTGAGTGTTTGTTGATTGTCCATCTTTAAAGCAGTTTTTGGCATGTATTTTACCGTAGTTCACATTAAACCTTTTCTTAAAACTATCTCTACACCTTCCTATATATTTTAAATTGCCATCAAGCATATAAACATAAAGTCCTTTTAAATGAAATATGCTTTTATCGGTAAGTTTAAATACACAAAACTTCTCAGCACCATGCTTGTTTAAGAATTTCAAATAAAAGTCATCGCCACGATCCATTAGACACTTTAAAAATTCTGATATTTTCAAATTGATCATATCGGGATATCTATTGTAAACATCATGTTTTAACGACTTGAATTTTTCTTTTGCGAGCATTTCCTCAACGCTATATTTGGTGTACATTAGAAAAGTGTTTTGTATATCTGTTTGCTCAATTGAAAAGTGTGTTTCATAAAAAGTGTAGCCATTTAAAGCGAGAGTACGTTTTTCTGTATTTAATAGTTTTTCTTCAAAATTGATTTTTGAAGTAACTGTCTGTGTTTTTGGATATTGAGGTATTTTTGCACTTTTGCCAGTGATGGATTTACCCTCTAGCTTGATTTTAGAGGTTGTCGGAATATTTTTGCTACTATGCAAACCAATTTCGTCATTTTTATGAAATACGACCGTTTGGTTTGATAGATTTGGCACAACCATATATCCGGCATCTTGCCAGCTTTTACAATGTGGATGATCGCGTTTAGAACCGGACCACCACGCCCTATAATTATAGGCACTTGAAGGCAAGTTAAACGATAAAATTTGTTCTATTTCTTTATAACTCAACTGAAATGTATCTAAAGTGTTAGCAGATAGATATTTATACAATGGATCATATTTACTCATATCATTTTCCTATCATTATAGTGGTTATTTGTTCATGATGTTGTTTTTAAGAGTTTCAAATTCGTCAAGGTTTATTGCGCCACTATCCAGCAAACCTTTTAGTTTCTGTAATTCATCTGCCACAGAAAAGGTACCGGTGGAAGGCATTGCAACTTCATGATGGACACTTTCGTTTGATGATATGATCTCCTCTAATAATCGCAAGACTTTTTGAGCCTCTTCATATGAGTGTTTGTAGATGAAATCAGTCTTTTTCGTTGGCGTTTTCACAAAGTCAATATATTCAGTGTCCACATATGTGTTTTGAAGAACCAGCCGTATTTTCAAAGATTCACAAAGTGCCTTTTGCTTTTTATTGCCAACTAAACCGCCTACGATTGCACCGGCGGGACCGGCAACAACTCCGCCGATTATTGCACTACCAAGGCCACCACTGCTAACAATGGTTTCGTTTTCTATAAGCTCATAGCGCAACAAGTTTTCATATTTATAAGTTGGGGATGAAAAAAGACTTCTTTTGATTTTGAATTGTCTGTTTACAGCGTCTACATGAAAAATGCTTTTCCATTTTGTAGACTTAAAGTTACCTGGCATATACCGCCTATCGCTGTAAACATACTGCATTTCTGCACAACTTAAATGATTGAGACTTACATTTGACGGTATCTTGGCATCTGCTTTACACATAGCACACACTGCACCGTCTGATAATTTTGTTTTTTCTTCAAAAAAACCTAAAGTTTTGTTGCAACAAGGACAATTAGCCATAACTTCACCTCCAAAATGATTACACGAGATTAGTGTTATACAGCGCTAACACAACATCCATTTGACTGTTGTGTGTTTTCACCTGACCACCTAACACCATACTCCAAAGTGTCGTTTTATCAACTTCTC
>CAYJIC010000156.1:0-2367 GCA_964370155.1 uncultured Oscillospiraceae bacterium | reverse complement strand
AAACACATGAAGATTATTGTTATCGGTGCTGTGGCCGCGGGTACATCTGCTGCTGCAAAGGCAAGAAGAAACATCGAAGATGCACAAATTACCATTTATGAAAAAGACACGTTTATCTCTTACTCAGGATGTGGCATGCCTTATTATATAGGTGGCCAGGCCGAAGAGTTTGAAGAACTGGTTCCACGCGATGCTAAGTTTTTCAAGAAAAAGTACAACATAGATGTGATGATATCACACGAGGTACTTTCGATTGACAGCAAAAACCAAACAGTAGACGTGAAAAACCTGCAAACAGGCGAAACATTTACCGACAGCTATGACAAGCTGGTATTGGCCACAGGTGCCTCGCCTTTCAGGCCGAATATTCAAGGCATGGAAAACGAAAACGTATTCTTCTTAAGAACCATCAACGACGTTGTAAAAATAAAAGAGTTTATAAACGAAAAGAAACCTAAAAATGCAGTAATTGCAGGCGCAGGCTTTATCGGCTTTGAGGTAATGGAAGCATTTTTACATCTTGGGATAGATACCACGTTGGTGGAACTTTCAAACAAGGTGGCACCCAGCCTGGACGAAGACATGGCTGATTTCTTTGAAAACGAGCTGAAGAAAAAGAAAATAAGCCTTAAAAAAGGGTGTGGAATCACCACTATTCAAAACGATAAAGTGACGTTGTCTGACGACACCACACTAAAAGCAGACATAGTGATTTTATCAACAGGTGTGCGCCCAAACACAAAACTTGCCGAAAATGCGGGCGTAGAACTAGGCGTCACAAAAGCCATCAAAGTAAACGATAAAATGCAAACAAATATTGAAAATATATATGCGTGTGGCGATTGCATCGAGACGTTTTCTGCCATCACTCAAAAACCGGTATATAGGCCGCTGGGTAGCACTGCAAACAAAACAGGAAGAATTGCAGGCGATGTATTATCAGGCGGCACACTTCGCTATAAAGGTAACTTAGGCACAGGGATTTTTGGATTTTGCGGCATAGCTGTAGCTGCCACCGGCCTAAGCGAAAAAGAGGCACTTGAGCAAGGGTTTGATGTTGAAATATGCCACAATATAAAGCCGAGCAAACCCGAATACCTTGGCGGTGAAGAGATGGTCATTAAAGGTATTGCCGACAAAAAAACAGGCAGGCTATTGGGCGCGCAGATAGTTGGCGGCGAAGGTGTAGATAAACGCATTGACGTGTTTGCTACGCTTATCACGTATAAAGCCACAGTGGATGAGATTTTCCATATTGACTTAGCGTATGCACCGCCGTTTTCAACAACAAAAGACCCCGTGCATTACACAGGCATGATTTTGGATAACGCCATAAACGGTGGCAGGAAGCTTATCACTAGTGAGAGCTTGTTGAGCACCCAAGAAAAAGTTCAAATTATAGACGCAAGAAGTGTGGATGACTGCGCAAAAAAAGGTTGTGTACTTGATGCGGTAAATATTCCGCAGGGTGATTTGAGAAATGATGATTTGAATCTAGATAAAGACGTGCTCACTGTTACTTATTGTAACAAAGGCGTGACGGGAAATGCCGCACAAAACATCTTGCTGAATAGAGGCTTCAAAAAAGTGCGTAATCTTTCCGGTGGTCATAAGTTCTTCAAAGCAACAAAAGATAAAAACCATGAAAAGATAAAATAAAGAGGATAATGATGAAAGAAAAAAAGGTACAAGGAATAGGTTTTTTTGAAAAATATTTAACAGTATGGGTAGTTATTTGCATGGTGGTTGGGGTGCTGATTGGCAAGTTTTTGCCGGCCGTACCTGATTTTCTAGGAAATTTCGAATATGCAAACGTGTCCATCCCAATAGCCATTTTGATTTGGCTGATGATTTACCCGATGATGATGAAGGTGGATTTTCAAAGCGTTAAAAACGTGGGTAAAAACCCTAAAGGTTTGTTTGTCACATGGATAACAAACTGGCTTATAAAACCATTTACAATGTTTGGAATCGCGTGGGTATTTTTCTTTGTATTGTTCAAAGGTTTCATCACGCCCGATCTTGCCACTGATTATTTAGCAGGCGCAGTGCTTTTGGGTGCTGCTCCGTGCACTGCAATGGTGTTTGTGTGGAGTCACCTGACAAAAGGCAACCCGGCCTACACAGTGGTACAAGTGGCGACAAACGATCTTATCATTCTGCTGGCGTTCACGCCCATTGTTGCGTTTTTGCTTGGAGTAAGCGGTGTCACAGTGCCTTGGGATACCTTGATTTTATCGGTGGTATTGTTTGTGGTTATTCCTTTGGCAGGCGGAATTTTCACAAGAAGCGTGATAACAAAAAGCAAAGGCGTAGAGTATTTTGAAAAAGAGTTTATTCCAAAGTTTAATAATGTCACCATTGTGG
>CAYJIC010000155.1:0-2380 GCA_964370155.1 uncultured Oscillospiraceae bacterium | reverse complement strand
TGGTTTTGCCTTCGCCTGCAGGCGTCGGGCTGATGGCCGTCACCAATATCAGCTTCGCTTTTTTGCTTTTTTGAGGCACTTTCGCGGGGTCAATCTTCGCCTTATAATTGCCATACATTTCCACCGCATCACACGGTATATCGAGATTTTTCGCCACATCACTAACATGCAACATCTCGGCCTCGCGAGCTATTTCGATATCTGTCAACGCCTTCATTTTATTGCCCCTTTCATATGTCACAGCTTTAATAATGTCAGTTTACAGCCATCAAAAGTACTTTCCCGTTTTCTTCGGTAACACGCAGTATTTTTCCGTCCACGATGTCCGCATCCGCCAAAAACATCTCCGCATATTGCGCGGCAAACACATCGTCTACCGAAAACAGATAAACATACATGTAGCCGTCATTTATCAGCATCTCGCTCCACTGCTCCACCGACATCCGCGCGCTCAATATCTCGCCTTCAGGCACGTCTGTGGCGATGCTGCTGGTGTGCACCGGGAAGGATCTCGGCGACAGCTCGTACTCCAGCCTGGGGACGGTCGCGCCGATATCGTTCTGCGAAACAACATAGATAGGTAGTATTTTCTCTTGTGACACCGCCGTCATTTCCTGCGCCGCGGCGGTATACAGGTTTTGCGAGGCACTGCTTTGCACCGCCGAGTGTGACGGATACAGCACCTGAGGTAAAATGACGCTGGGCTGTGAAATAACCGCCCACAGCGCCAAAATCCCTGCGCTTGCCGCCGCCTGCACCTGCCACTTCACGCCACGCAGTTGCACCATCGATACCGAAAACAGTAACATTAGCATTCCCACAAGGTAAGTGTTAAGATACCTCGACAGCGACGCCAGCCTCACTGCTTCATACTCGCTGAAAAAGAACAAATAGTTGCACAAAACGCCTATGGTATATAAAATCCCCAGCGAAAAAAGCGTCCAAAACGCCGCTTTGATTTTTGATGTGTTTTTTATAGTTTCGTTTAGTGTGACGTCACTGTTATATTTCGCTGAAACGTATTTTTTCTTGTGCTTTGCAAACAAGTTTATGCCAAACATCCACGCTATAAACACAATGAAAAAGCCCATGTACGGCAAGAAACCAATAGGCCAGCCGTAGTTTGTGTCGGCGAATATATTCGCTATATAGCTTTGGATTGTTTCCATGCGCCACTGTGGCTGGCCTTGTGTTATCAGCTGCCAGATGTCTTCAGCACTCACGCCTTGTGGTTGCCATCTGCGCTGTATGTCATACACTTCAATCACGATGTTCCATGCTGTGTACGTGGCCAGTGCGCAAACGGCCGGAACTAGCGTCCACATCCATTTTATCAGCTTATTTTTCGCTGTTTGCGTCTTATTTTGCGTATGTTTTTCTTCACATAGCCGCACCGCCACCATCACACACACCGCCATCAGCGCTAACAGCATGCCGGATGATTTCACAAGTGGTAGCATTCCACACGCAAGGCATTGTAGCACTCTGTCGAACACAGTGCCATTGCCCAGCACCTCCACCACTATCACAAACCCAAACAGCACGCCTAAAAGCCCGTCTACCGTTGTTTCTTTGAAAAAGTACCAGTACACTGTGTATGGCGCTAAAACCATCACTACAGCGCTGAAAACCGGCATGAATTTGTCTTTTGTGCTGAATTTATGTAGCGGGTACATTAAAAGGCTTAGTGCAAAAAGGCCTTGGATGAAAATCACTATGTCTTCACGGAACGCAAGGCCCGTCACGTGTAGCGAGATCGCTTGCAGGGGTGCTACGCCGGCCGGGTATTCCTTAAACGACGTGTGGATTTCAGCCATGCCGGGTAGCGTCAGTTGGTCGTACACGGCTTTCACGGCACGGCCCCAGTGCGTGAATTCGTCCCAGTTTGCGTACCTGTGGCCACGACACATCCACCATAGTACCGCTGCGCCGAAAATGAATATCAGCATGTGTATAGACACAAAACTCGGCCATGTTTTTGATTTGAGCGAGGTTGCCACATGTATGCCTAGGTATATCACGCACAGCGCCCATACAGCGTATATCGCGTATATGAAAACCGTTAAGTTTACCAGCATTCCGCACACGTTTAGCACGAGTGCTAAGCCTAAAAATACGCCTGCGGCCGATTCGGAAAACGTTTTTTTTGCGTACGTCGTAACCGCCGCGCATATAGGAAGGTACAAGCCAAGCATCCATATCAGTGGCACAGCAAAACCTCCCCTTTTTTCATATCTTATAATTATATCATACACACTCTTAAAATCAAGTTACCCTTTTCCCGCTTTTCCCGCTTTTTGAAAAACTTTGGCAAAAACTTTAATCAAAAACCATACATTTTCAAAAAGAGTTAGATAGAACATAAAATAGAATTACCTGA
>CAYJIC010000154.1:0-2420 GCA_964370155.1 uncultured Oscillospiraceae bacterium | reverse complement strand
GTCATGGGCGGACGTATAAATTCGCATTTGAAAATGGCAAAACGTTGCATTGAGGAAGTCTTTGGTATGTTTGGAAGCACCAGCAAAGGAATAGCTGTAGCTGTTGCAGGTGCAGGGTTGGTTGTAGTTAATATGGCAAAGTCTATATTTGACTCAGCCGTAGACCTAAAGGAACATGCCTTTGGCGAGAAAAAGAAAAAAAAGGAGATGATCATGATGAAAAAGTCCACAGCAATTGCATTATTGGTGGCGTTGGCCACAGTAGCAGGTGTTTTAGGCGCGTTATATTTCTATGTACTACGTAGAGAAAAAGAACTGGATGAATATGAGCAACTTCTGTTTAGCGAAGATTTCACCGATGATTTGATGGATGATTTAGATGACGATATGGACATTATGTCCACATCTTTAGCTGAAGATCCTATCGCATAAATAATAATCATAAGAAATCGGCGCAGAGACGATGTGTTTCTGCGCTTGTTTTTATAAAGAGAGTGAATAATGAATTTAGATAAAACTGTAAAGAAAAAAAGACCACTTAAGCAATATACATTTGGTGAAGAGGTATTCAACTCAGTTACCCACGGCGTAGGTACTGTGCTTAGCCTTGTGGGTGGCAGTGTGCTGGTTACACTGGCGGTTTTATATGGCCAAGCAATCGATGTGGTAGCATGTGTGGTATATTCAATATCATTGGTAATGCTATACACCATGAGCACGCTATATCACGCCTTCCCTTTTCCACGTGCAAAATTTGTGTTTCGAGTGTTTGATCATTCGTCGGTATTTTTACTTATTGCCGGCACATACACCCCATTTATGCTAATATCCTTGCGCGGTACCCAAAAAGGACTTGTCATTTTTGTATTATTATGGATAGCTACTACTATCGGTATTATACTTAATGCCATCAGTGTGGATAAATTTGCCAAGCTTTCACTGATATTATATGTGCTGATGGGATGGAGCATAGTGTTTGCCATGGGCGATGTAACAGCAAACTTGACTTTTGGCGGCATGATATTTTTGATAATAGGTGGTGTCAGCTATACAGTAGGCATCATATTCTATGTGATTAAAAAAGTGAAATATTTCCACAGCATTTGGCATTTATTTGTGATGTGTGGAAGTATAATGCATTATTTGTGTATTATACTGTTTGTTATACCGAAGCCTGCTTTTACAATGTGAATAGAAAAACACCACTAATCTTGATTAAAAGAAAAGTGGTGTTTTATATTATAAGGATATCACACAACATTTCGCACAATAAAATCAAAATGACATAATTTATATATTGACAAGGCAAAATTACTGTGGTACACTCCATAGTAAGTGAAATGCATGGAAAAGGAACAGTAAGTTTTTGTAGGTACATTCAGAGAGAGGTCGGTTGGTGCGAGGCCTTGGCAGACAAAGACTGAACTCCCCTTTGAGCAGCAGGCTGAACGGATATCTTATTAGGCTGTGCCGGAGACCCACCGTTAGAGGGGTAGGACATGATTGTGTCTGTAGAGTGTGCCTTTACTTTAAGGCAAAGCAGAGTGGTACCGCGTGGCGAATTAACAGCTGCGTCTCTTGCAAACAAGAGATGCGGCTTTTTTGTTGTTTTAAATCATAAAGGCGTGCATCATCAAAAACACCTATTTTGGAATAAACACCGAGGATTTGAAAGGAGAACAAAATGAAAAATTATGAGCGTTATGCCCCGGGATATTTCCCTGCACCGGTAAAAGACCCACGCTGGGTGAAAAAAGATCATATTGAAAAAGCGCCTATTTGGTGCAGTGTGGATTTACGTGACGGAAACCAAAGTTTGGTAGTTCCGATGGACTTAGAAACAAAGCTGAAATTTTTCACTTTTTTAGTGGAATTGGGCTTTAAAGAAATCGAGGTTGGCTTCCCTGCTGCCAGCGACACAGAGTTTGAGCTTTGCCGCCGTTTGATCGAAGACAATCTTATTCCGGACGATGTAACATTGCAGGTGTTAACGCAGTGTAGAGATCATATCATACGCAGAACATTTGAAGCCATAAGTGGTGCGAAAAATGCCATAGTACATTTTTACAACAGCACCAGCTATGCCCAGCGCGAGCAAGTGTTCAAAAAAAGCAAGGAAGAAATCAAGCAGATTGCAGTAGACGGTGCAAAACTGGTAAAAGAGCTTGCCGCAGAGTATAAAGGCGGAAACTTAAGGTTTGAATATAGCCCTGAGAGCTTTACCGGAACAGAGCCTGAGTATTCACTGGAAGTGTGCAATGCCGTGCTTGATGTGCTGGTACCTACAGCAGAAAACCCCGTGATTATAAACATTCCCGACACTGTAGAAATGTCACTTCCACATGTGTATGCAAATCAAGTGGAGTACATGAACGACAACCTAAAATATCGTGAGCATGTTATCATTTCCACACATCCGC
>CAYJIC010000153.1:0-2592 GCA_964370155.1 uncultured Oscillospiraceae bacterium | reverse complement strand
TCACCTGTGGGTTTGCATCTCTGCGCACCTCTACCACAATACGCATACCTTTACGCGAGCTTTCGTCGTTTATATCGGTGATGCCTTCTATCCGCTTTTCTTTCACCATACGGTCAATATCTTGCAAAAGCTTCGACTTATTAACCATATACGGAATTTCAGTGATAAGAATATGGAAGCGTCCGTTTTTTTGCTCTTCAATCTCGGCACGGCCACGTAAAACAACCTTGCCTCTACCGGTGGCATATGCGGCACGAATACCGCTTCTTCCCATTATTATGCCGCCTGTGGGAAAGTCCGGACCGCTGATATGTTCCATAAGCTCCGGCAATTCTATATTAGGATTTTCAATCAGCGCCACCGCACCACTAATCACTTCACACAGATTATGAGGAGGTATATTTGTAGCCATACCCACCGCAATACCCGTGCTACCATTTACAAGCAGGTTTGGATATCTTGAAGGAAGTACGCTGGGTTCTTGCTTACTTTCATCAAAGTTTGGAACAAAAGTTACTGTTTCTTTGTCAAGATCGGTCATCATGGTCATGGCCATCTTGCTTATACGTGCCTCGGTATAACGATAAGCAGCAGGCGGATCACCATCCACGCTACCAAAGTTACCCTGACCATCCACCATTGGATAACGCAAGCTAAAGTCTTGAGCTAAACGCACCATGGCATCATATACAGATGCATCACCGTGCGGGTGATAACTACCCAGCACCGAACCCACCGTATCCGCACTTTTACGATAAGGGTGTGATGGATCGTTGCCACGCTCATACATGGTATACAAAATTCGCCTGTGTACCGGTTTTAAGCCGTCACGTACATCAGGTAGCGCACGAGACACAATTACACTCATTGAATAATCAAGAAAAGAGTCTTTCATCTCTTTCTCAATATCACGCACAATCAGTGTTGAATTTGGATATTCCTCATTAACTATTTTTCTGTCTTGTTCCACATTAACCCTCTTTTTTCCGTTTGATTAGCTGCGGCTTTTAATGATATCTGTTAAATTCACAATATAAACCGGCCAATATGTATTTTAATATGTTTATACGTCTAGGTTTTTTACATATTTTGCGTTTTGCTCAATGAACTCTCTGCGTGGTTCCACCTTATCACCCATCAAAATAGTGAATGTTTCATCTGCTTTTTCGGCGTCGTCTATGCTTATTTGCACATACATACGGTTTTCTGGATTCATGGTGGTTTCCCACAGTTGCTCGGCGTTCATCTCGCCCAGACCCTTAAACCTTGAAATTCGTGGCTCGCTCATTTCGGTGCTAAGGCTTGCCATTTCTGCATCGGTATAAGCATACCTTACGTCTTTACCCTTTTGCAGTTTATATAGTGGCGGTTGTGCCACATATACATATCCGCCCTCTACCAGCGGCCGCATAAACCTGAAAAAGAATGTCAGTAGCAATGTACAAATATGGCTACCGTCTACGTCGGCGTCAGACATGATGAAAACTTTGTGGTATCGCAATTTGGTCAAATCCATCTCATCGCCTATGCCACATCCCAGAGCTGTCACCATCGGCATCAGTTTTTCGTTGCCATATACTTTGTCAAGGCGTGCTTTTTCTACGTTCAGCATCTTGCCCCACAGTGGTAATATCGCCTGAATGTTAGAGTCTCTGCCTTGTTTTGCCGTACCGCCCGCAGAATCACCCTCGACGATGTAAAGTTCAGTTTTGGACGGGTCTCGCTCACGACAGTCGGTAAGTTTGCCCGGCATACGACTGTTTTCCATAACTGTTTTTCTGCGTACCAGCTCGCGTGCTTTTTTTGCAGCTTCACGTGCCCGTGCCGCCGAAAGTGCTTTTTCATATATTATTTTAGCGCAAGCTGGATTTTCTTCAAAATATTCCCTAAGCTTTTCATAAATCATAGACTCAACAAGGCCTCTCATCTCGGTGTTGCCGAGTTTTGCCTTGGTTTGGCCTTCAAACTGTGCCTCTGTAAGTTTCACGCTAATAATTGCAGTCATGCCTTCACGAACATCATTGCCTAAAAGGTTTTCATCTTTTTCTTTTATAAAGCCTTTCTTGCGACCAAAGTCATTAAAGGCACGTGTCATTGCGGTTTTAAAGCCTTGCTCGTGTGTACCGCCGTCAGGTGTGTGGATGTTATTTGCAAAGCTTAAAAGCAGTTCATTATAGCTATCGTTATATTGAAGAGCCACCTCTGCACAGGTATCATTTTCTTCCACAGAAAAGTATATCACGTTTTCATGTAGCACAGTTTGGCTTCGTTTTTTATGTATATGCTCTACAAACTGACGAATACCGCCCTCGTATATCATACTTTTTTCTGTTTCCATGCCCATACGTTCATCTGTCAGGGTAATGCGCACACCTGCGTTCAAAAATGCTTGTTCACGCAACCTATTCAGTAAAATATCATACTCATACTCTGTGGTTTCAAACACCTCGGGATCGGCTTTCCAACGTATCACTGTGCCTCTTTTTTCGGTGTCACCTTTTACCACAAGCGGGGCATCTTCCACACCACGCTTAAACTTTTGATAGTGTATTTTACCCTCGGTGTGTACTTCCACTTCCAGCCACTCGGAAA
>CAYJIC010000152.1:0-2605 GCA_964370155.1 uncultured Oscillospiraceae bacterium | reverse complement strand
CCTCTATTTTCTCGCCTTCAACCACGCCTTCAACAAGGTCTACCTCGCCGTTTATCACCCATTCCACGTCGGTTTCAATGGGTATAGCCTTTTGCACTACATACTGCAATGTGGGTTTATTACCGTACATGTCGCCTTTGAAGTACTCGTTAAGCTCTAGCGTAACGGTTTGGTTTTCAAAAGACACAAAGCTGTAAGGACCACATGTGACTGTCGGCGCATATCGCTCTTCAGCAGCTATCCTTGTGCAGTTTGTTGCAAGATCGCCCTCTGAAAACTGTAGCGAAACACCGTCGTCGCCACTGACGATTTCAGAATTAGGCAGATATGTGTCTTTGTGAATCGGGCTCACCATCACATTTACAGTTTCCCAGAAATACGGTAGTTCTTCTGCTGAAATGGTGAGCGAAAACTCGGTGTCACTGATAAGCTGTGCACCGGCAAAAGTGTCGGTTGTGCCTTCTCTGTATTCTGTGTAACCCACAAGGGTGCCACTGCCCACAGAGCTTGCGCCGGCCTCGGTCCACTCATTTGAAGAGAACCACAAAACCGAAGCGATATAATCTTCTGCGGTTATAGGCTCGCCGTTATTCCAAAAAATATCATCATATAGCGTGAAAGTATATGTTTTATTACCATCGTTATCCGTTGCAGTGTCTACATCTTCAACCGCAACCGTGTTGAGAAGAATCTCGCCGTTTGCATCTATTTCATACGTGTTCATGTATCCGCCGGTAAGAACTTTCACGGATAAATCATAAGCATTATTGCCAAAGCCTGAAATGAAATCGCCGGTCATCTCCTGCACGCCCACCATTAAAGTGTCCATAGGCACAACACTGTTGTTACCAGCTGCCTCAACACTTGATGCGCTTGATACACTTGATGCGTCTGCGCTTGATACATCTGCAGGTTCTGTATCAGAACATGCCGCAAACATTAAAGTAAGTACAGCCACCATCAATATTACAGATAATAATTTTTTCATTTTTTCACCATGCTTTCATTATACTATCCAAATGTCGCAATTAGTGATATTTTAACACATTAACACATCATTTGTAAATGTTATTTATTATTTGTTTGCAAAATATAAGTACAATATACCATTTTTAGGATTTATCACGTATTAAAGTAAATTAATATCAACATTTTTAATGTGAATCTACTTCAAATTCATACTAAATCAGTCTGAAATGACGCTGTTATACAACCAAATTTATCACAGTATTTTACTGTGATTTTCAGTCGTAAAGCACGCCTGTTTTGACTTTATTTCAGACACAAAAAGTTAACAACTAAACCTATGATTTTTTGATTTATCGCTTGTATCCGTCTAAAAGATGTGCTATACTATGCTCTAGTCGATATTTCTTTATCAAAGGCAGGATGCGATGAGGCATCTTGCTTTTTTATGTGAAACAAAGGAGTTTTATGAGTACAACTATGTTCAGCGAACTATCCCTTCAGCCCAGTATACAAAAAGCTATTGACGAGCGTGGGTTTCAAGAGGCAACACCGGTGCAAGCGCAAACCATCCCTCTCACACGTTCAGGTGTAGATATTTTGGCCCAGTCTCAAACAGGAACAGGAAAAACTATTGCGTTTTCTATCCCTGCGCTGGAGCGCATTCAGCCCGACGCCACCGACATTAAAGTAATGATTCTCTCCCCTACCAGAGAGCTTGCCCAGCAATGTGCAGAGGAAGTTCGCAAGCTGGCTCCATATATGCCACATATTCGATTGGCAGATATTTTTGGCGGTTCCGATTATCGTGCACAGTTTCGTGCACTGCGTAAAGCAAACATGGTAGTTGGCACGCCCGGACGTATCATGGACCATATCAGCCGTGGCAGCATAAAGCTTCACAACCTTGAAATGATTGTATTAGATGAAGCAGACGAGATGCTGAACATGGGCTTTAAAGAAGACGTTGAAACCATTTTAAGCGATGCGCCCGAAAGCCGCCAAACCGTGCTGTTTTCTGCCACTGTCCCAAAAAGTATTCTAGAAATTACACAGCAGTTCCAAAAAGATCCTGTGCAAATTAACCTCACACAAAACAAAACCGTTTTAGGTGAAATTAAACAGCTGTATGTCGAGACTCAGAAACAATACAAAAGCCAAGCACTTACATTATTACTACATCAGCTAAAACCAAAAAGATCTATTATTTTTGCCAATACCAAAAGCATGGTGGACGAGCTTTCACAAAACCTGTGTAAAGAAGGGTTTTTGGCGCATGGCCTGCACGGCGACATGAAACAAAGCCAACGTAGCACAGTGATGGCTGCCTTCAAGGGTGGCAATACTGAAATCTTAGTGGCCACCGACGTTGCCGCACGCGGTATTGATGTGCAAGACATTGACTATGTGTTTAACTATGACTTACCTCAGGTTGCCGAATATTACGTGCATCGTATCGGACGCACCGGCCGCGCCGGACGCAGCGGCACCGCCATCAGCATATGCTGCGGAAAACAGCAGCTGGGCACAATAAAAGCTTTGGCGAAAAAATCTCAGTCTAAAATCACCGAGATGCCGCTGCCGACAAAGAAGAGCATCCAAGAACAACATCTGGAGCGCAATATTGATAAAGTAAGGC
>CAYJIC010000151.1:0-2625 GCA_964370155.1 uncultured Oscillospiraceae bacterium | reverse complement strand
CAGATTCGGTGGCGCTGTTTCATTTTTTACTTAGTAAAAAAGATGAAATGGATTTAGTGGTTTCGGCGGCGCACTTTGAGCATGGTTGGCGAGAAGAAACATCAAGACAAGATGCTGAATTTGTTAAAGATTTGTGCGAATATCACGATGTATTGTTTTTTATAGAATATGGCGAAATGCGCAATAGAGAAAAGCCAAAAGGCGAAAGTTTTGAAGAATGGGCAAGAAAATTGCGGTATGAATTCTTAGAGCTGACAGCGAAAAAAAAGCAAGAAAACAACAATAGGCGGGTGGTGGTGGCTCTGGCCCACACCGCCTCGGACAACGCTGAAACGGTGTTGTTTCACATTGCAAGAGGTACGGGACCAAAAGGTCTTTCGGGCATTCCGCCGCAAAGAGAGTGTTTTGTGCGTCCATTGTTGCATGTGAGCCGTGATGAGGTGGAGGAATATTGCCAAAAGTATGATATCGCCTATAGAACAGACGAAACAAATAAAAATATCGAATACAGCCGTAATCGTATCCGGCATTGTGTGCTACCACAGATGCAAGAAGTGCATCCAGGCGCAAGGGACTCTATTTTACGTATTGCGCAGGACATGAAGGAAATTAGCGAGCTTTTGGATGCGATGGCCGAAGATGTGTTATGCAAAGCGTCTGAAGAAAAAAATGACGTAGTTAAAAAATTGCTTTCTACGAAAGAAAAACAAGATTTTTGGCTCGAGATAGCCGAGAAAAAGGGTTTGGATGTACATGTGCTGTCTGCGGCGTCGATTCCGGTACAAAATAGTGTGTTTTCGCTGCTTTTAGGTAAAAATACAAACCATGTGGTATTGAAAAATATAAGAGATGTTTTGCAAAAAAAAGTGAGGGGCACACATTTGCAAAACGAGCTTACAGCACAAATACGAAAAAACAGATTATATTTTCAAAAAAATGAAAATACACAGCCTATAATACCTTGGGAAGTACCTTTTTCGATTGATGAACATGTTTTTTTTGGTGGATATACGCTACGCCTAAGCGTGCTAAATACAGAACCAAAAAACAATCATCTTGAAAAAACTGAAAAAAAGGGCTACATTTTTGTGGCTGACTATGATAAAATATACAGTTGTAGTATATTCCGCACACGACGTGCGGGTGATATATTTGCTCAGGCTAGGCGCGGTGGCAGTAAAACAGTGAAAAAATGGATGAATGAGATGGGTGTGCCACCAAATGAAAGGGATCAATTGCCACTTTTAGCAAACAATAATGAAGTGTTGTGGATATGGGGTGGCGGAATTAGCCAAAGTGTTTGCCCAAACAAATTTACAAAAAGGTATTTGCAAATAGAGCAAAAAATGTAAATAGGAGGCGGGGAATATGAAAGAGTACAATATGCGTGATAACATTGAAAAGGTACTGATCACAGCAGAGGAAATCAGCGCATGTGTTAATGAAATGGGCGCGAATATCAGCAGGGACTATGCAGATAAAGACTTACTTATGATAAGTGTTCTGAAAGGTTCTGTTCTATTTATGGCAGATCTTATGCGTGCAATTACTGTGCCGGCTGCTATCGATTTCATGGCGGTGTCTTCATATGGCGACGGCACGGAAAGCAGCGGCGTGGTAAAGATAGAAAAGGATATTGATATAAATCTAAATGGAAAAGATTTGCTTATTATAGAAGATATTTTGGACTCAGGGAATACTCTTTCTTATCTAAAAAATTTGCTTTCTTCACGCAACCCTGCATCCATTCGAATTGCGACATTACTTGACAAGCCTGCCCGTAGAAAAGCTGATATTCAGCCTGACTATGCGGGATTTGAAGTTCCGGACGAGTTTTTGGTAGGGTATGGACTGGATTATGCAGAACATTACCGTAATTTTCCGGATATTGGCATACTAAAACGTGAAGTGTATACAGCGTAATATCGTATAATATCTATAGTTGTTTAAACAATCATTGTTAGGGAGTTGATGAATTGAAGCCACGTTTGTCTAATCTGTTTATTGTAATAGCCATGGCGCTTTTGCTTATGATGGTGTTTCGTTTTGACTTTACGGCACCGGGTAATGGCATGCAATATTCAGAGGTGATTGCCAATTTTGAGGAAGGAAAAGTGGAAGCTTTTCGCCTGGATGTAGGCAATGGGGACTTAGAATATCGTATTGAAGGTGAAACAGAGTTTGAAAGCTATAAAATGCCCTACAGTTATTTGTTTTTAAACAACTTAGAGGAATATCTTGATGTTTACGAAAGCGGTAACGACGGCGCAAAGATGGAATATGACTTTGATTATTCAGGGGATAATTCCTTTTGGACATATATTATTCCGGTGGTTTTGTTGATGTTACTGCTGGGTGGCGTGATATATTATGTTGTTTTCATGCAAAATTCCGATGGTGGAGCAAAAGGCCCGATGAGTGTGGGCAAAGCTAAGGTGAAAAAGCAAGCCGACCTAAACGTGAAGGTGACGTTTGATGATGTGGCTGGTGCTGAAGAAGAAAAAGAAGAACTAAAAGAAATTGTAGAGTTTTTGAAAAACCCAAAACGATTTAATGCCCTTGGTGCGCGCATTCCATGTGGTGTGCTTTTGGTGGGCCCTCCGGGCACAGGTAAAACACTGCTTG
>CAYJIC010000150.1:0-2652 GCA_964370155.1 uncultured Oscillospiraceae bacterium | reverse complement strand
GCCTGAGATTGAATTTTAAATAAACCTTCCTGCAAATAAAACCCCGATGTGATTATCACATCGGGGTTTGTGTATGTTTTTTGTGTATGTTTTAGGAAAGTACCCACACGTTGTGAGAGCCAAACCCATTCCAAGCCAAGGCGTTGGCATGGGTGTCCAGCACAACGTCAAGCCTTTTTTCTTTGATGGCACTGCCGGTATCTTCTACCCTGCGTATGCCTACATCTTCAATATAAATCCACGTGCCTGACGGTAAAACACTCCAGTCAGCGGCAACAGAAAGCCCTGGCGTGGGCACAGTGCCCGAGGCAGTGACGCCGTTTCCGCCGCAAATGTGGGGATATGCCTCGGCGCAGTACGAAGTGGTGTGATAGCTGCCCACATATTCGGGGCTATCAGACGGAACGGTGAATCCCATAGCGGCCAAGCGCGCTACCTCGGCGGCAATAACATCAGAGTTTGGCGCATACATAGCCACTGTTGTGCCTGTGGCCATATCACTGAAAGGTTCCCACTCGTCGGGTAAATCAACCTCGGGTAAGTTGGCCTCTGATAAAGTGAAATCAGGTTTTTCTACCAGTGTAGGGGATGGTTCTTCAATGGCGGGCTGGGCGCTTACATCTACATCACCGGGCAGGATAGAAGAAGCGCTGCTTGAAACATCGGCCAAAGAAGCATCGGAATTGGCAGAAACAGCGGGCGCGGATGATGCTACAGACGACTCGACATCAGACACATCTTGCGCCACAGATGAGGCAGATGTGCTTTCAGCTGCAGACAAAGCGGCGGCCTCTTCTTCGGCACGGGCTCCTTGCAAAAAGAGCAAAAACACAATAAACATAGTGGAGGCAATCAAATAAATGCCGGCTTTAGCGGCAAACTCGCTAAGATACCATTTTTGCATATGAGGGCCTCCTCCTATCTGATTCCAAATAATTATATACTGTTTCAGTATAAGCCAGTTTCTGTTTTGAGACAACAAGCATCAGCTTCTTTTGTGAATTGTGGCAAGAACACAGGCAAAACGGCGTGAAAACTAGTTTTCATGACGAAAAAATCATAACACCTTTTTAGAAATTGCGCAGGGGTGGGTTCTGTGATATAATAATTGACAGTAGAATAGATGACATTTACCGGCAAATTGTCCTGTGAGTATTTGGTAAAATGAATATAAAACTGGCTTGAAACGTTATTTTGTGTGATTCATTTTTACAGATGTAAATGAGAGGATTGTAACGATGCAGTGGAACGATAAAATAGATAAGTTTATAAAAGAAAACGAAGAAAATATTGTGCGTGATATTGCCGCAGTGGTAAAGGTTCGTAGCATACAAGGCGAGCCTGCTACAGGTGCACCTTACGGCAAAGGCCCAAAAGAAGCGTTAGATGTCGTGCTAGATATTGCGAAAAACATGGGCATGGAAACAAACGATGGCGGGGGACATGTTGGTTGGGCAGAGCTGCCCGGTAAAGAAAACGGATATCTTGCCACCATAACACATGTGGATATCGTGCCTGAAGGAGATGGCTGGGACGCAGACCCACTGGTACTGAGAAATAAAGACGGCTGGATAATTGCACGTGGCGTGGCCGACGATAAGGGCCCCGGTATTTTGTGCTTGTATGCCGCGAAATTCTTGAAAGACGCCAACGTACCTCTTCGGTACGGCTTGCGTGTGCTTTTTGGTTGCAACGAAGAGACCGGAATGATGGACGTTGATTACTACCTTAAAAACCAACCGGCGCCGCTGTTTTGTTTTTCGCCCGATGCGGATTTTTCGGTATGTAACGGCGAAAAAGGCCTTTATGACGGTACATTTTCTGTGCCTGTGGGTAGTGGCGGCCGTATAGTGGAGTTTTCGGGCGGAAGTTTTACTAATGTTATTCCCGATAAAGCGATGTGCACCGTGAAAGCTACTGTGGCAGAGCTACCCGGAACAAACAACATCAACACCACCGATATAGGCGGTGGGTTGGTGAGGCTGGATGCAACAGGCATCAGCGGACATGCCTCGAAACCTAAAGGTACGATAAACGCAATAGGCCTTTTGGCAAGTTATCTTTCAGAGAAAAATATATGCACGGGCGATGAAAAAACTGCTCTTGACATGCTGTGTGAAGTGCATAAAGACACTGCCGGCGAAGCTGTCGGAATTGGATGTGTCAGCGAAGGATTCACTCCGCTTACATGCATCGGTGGGGTGATTAGCCTAGAAGATGGCACACTTTATCAAAAGGTTAATATACGATATCCTACAGCCACCACAGGCGAAGATATCACAAAAACATTAGCGGAGTTTTCAAAAAAATACGGTGGTGAGTTCGCCATGGTGTCAGACTCGAAACCGTTTTATATCAGCCCACAAAGCCCTGCTATAGAAGCGCTTCTTTCTGCACATAGGGATGTAAGCGGCAAAGATATAGCGCCGTTCACCATGGGTGGTGGCACATATGCAAGGCATTTTCCTAACGCTGTCAGCTATGGTCCGGCCGATGCTAGCGCAGAAAAGCCGAGCTTTGTCGGAAGCGAGCATGGCGCAAACGAAGGTGCATATCTTCCGCATTTTATGCTGGCGCTGAAAGTGTATATAGAGGCTCTTATTCGCCTACAAGAGGTGGATTTTTAAATAGTCAGTACAAATCAATATATAG
>CAYJIC010000149.1:0-2714 GCA_964370155.1 uncultured Oscillospiraceae bacterium | reverse complement strand
GCAATGCTTGTGAGTGCAATTGTGGTTACGCCTTTTTCCTTTGCGGTCAATGCCACGTCGATGCCGGCGGGATTACGTCCGCTAACAGAGTGAACAATCAAAATATCGCCTTGGGTGAAATCTACTTTTTGTGCCACCACTTTGCCATAGCCATTGATACGCTCCATACGGCTGGTGTGGCTAATGGGGCTGTTGAACAGCAATGTTTCTGTGCCGAAAATCGGATTGATGGTCATAAGTCCGCCTGCTCTGTAAAACATTTCTTCGGTGATGATTCCGGCGTGACCTGCACCATATACGTAAATAGCTTTTTTCTTTAAGATAGCCTGGCACATCAAATCGGCTATTTTATCAACGTTTTCTGCCTCGGCCTTATCTACTAATGCCAGTAGTTCCATGACTTTTTCAAAATATTGCATAACGACTCCTTTGTTTATCGGTGAATACACCGCTATTATGATGTTATATCCCCTTGCTGACCCCTAAAGTATATCCACCGTCTACCGGCAATATTACTCCGGTTAAAAAGCCTGCTTTTTCTTCACTTGCTAAAAACATTACGGCGTTTGCAATGTCTTGCATGTCGGCATATCTGCCAAGTGGCACCTTTTTCATTCGCTCTTCTTCTAAAGGACGCAAAGCGTCATCTTTCATGCGGCTTGATATGGTTTCCGTCATGGTAGGTCCGGGGCTAACCATATTTACACGGATACCCATTTTTGCTAAGTCCATGGCCATTATTTGGCTTAGAGCATGCTCGCCTACCTTGCTAACAGTATAGTGAGTGCGGCCTGTTTTGAACTGTAGTGCCGTGCTGGAGCCCACATTCACGATGCAACCTTTCTTTTGAGCGGCCTGCATGCTGTGCACTGCGGCCACAGAGCAGTGGTAAGGTGCGAGAGTGTTAAGTGCCAGTGCGCCTTCCCATTTTTCGGGGGTGATGCCGTCCCATGCGGCGCTTTCACTGTATGCGCCGGCATTGTTCACAAGCACGTCGATAGCCCCAATGTTTTTCACAATGTCGGCAAATGTTTGCTCGATGCTGGTCACGTCTTCTAAGTTGCAAACCATTGCCACGGCATTTTCTTTGCCTGTCTTAATGGTTGACATGCCATCTTCCAGTTTTTTTGCATCTCGTCCGACAAGCACTACTTTAGCATTTTCTGCCAAAAAAGACTTGGCAATCTGCAGACCCATTCCACGATTTGCGCCGGTAACTACTACTACTTTATCTTTCCACTCGCTCATAATGCCACACCTCTTTTCAAGTTTTGGTGTTACTCGTATGCTTGCTCACAATAAGCGCAACGATAAACTTCGCTGCTTTCCTGCCACTCAAATATTTGATCGAGCTCTCTTTCGGTGCTGGTGATGCAGCGTGGATTTACACATTTAGCCACATTCACCACTCTTTTTGGATGAGCTAGGCGACGTTTTTCCACAATTTGGCTTCCGACAATAACATTTACTGTGATTGTCGGATCCACAAACCCCAATACATCGAGGTTGATATCCACCTCGTCTTCAATCTTGACAATATCTTTTCGGCCGGTTTTTCCGCTGCGTGCATTTCGAATAACGGCTACGGGACAACCCATTTTATCAAGCTCAAGCAGATTTACAATATCCATTCCTTTTCCGGCTGTTATATGGTCGATAACAAGACCACGCTCAATGCTGTCTACATGCATTTTTTGTCCTCCTTTTCAGTTTGGTGAATCATGTGATATCTCACCAAATGTTTTCGATGCCAAGCATGGCTAAAATCAGTGCCATACGTACATATTTACCATAAAGCACTTGCTCAAAATAAGCGGCTCTGGGATCGCTGTCCACCTCGGTAGAGATTTCGTTTACACGAGGCAATGGATGCAGCACCATCATGTCTTCTTTAGCCATGCGCATTTTTGCCGCATCTAAGATATAGCTATCTTTCAGTCTCACATAGTCTTCTTCATTAAAAAAGCGTTCTCTTTGCACACGTGTCATGTATAAAACATCTAAGCTGCCTATCACGTGCTCCAGCTGCTCTACTTCTTCAAAATCAATACCGTTTTCTTTTAGCTCGTCCAGCATATATGCAGGAAGTCTAAGTTCCTTAGGGCTGATGAGCACAAACTTGATGTTTTTGCGGGCCATCAGTGCTTTGCATAAGCTGTGGACGGTGCGGCCAAACATCAAATCGCCGCACAGACCGATGGTGAAATTGTCCAGCGAATGGTTACTGCGTATACTGCGGATGGTTAAAAGATCAGTCAACGTTTGGGTAGGGTGCAGATGCCCGCCGTCGCCTGCGTTGATGATGGGAATACTTGCCACTTGAGTGGCCACAGTGGCCGCACCCTCTTTTGGGTGGCGCATAGCGATAATATCGGCAAAACACTGCACCGTTTTCACAGTGTCGCGTACAGTTTCGCCTTTTGTGGCGCTGGAAGAATCTGCCGACGAAAAACCGAGTACGCTCCCGCCCAGTTCCAGCATAGCAGCTTCAAAGCTTAGACGGGTTCGGGTACTCGGTTCATAAAATAATGTTCCTATTTTTTTGTTACGACAGCATTCTGAAAATGACAAAGGAGAGGCCACGATACGATCGGCCAAATCAAGAAGTGCATCTGTTTCAGAAATGCTTAAATCATCGGGAGAAATCAAATGACGCAATGGGTTCACAGTACGTCCTCCTTCATTGATATTTTTTTATTATTATGCCTTATATT
>CAYJIC010000148.1:0-2751 GCA_964370155.1 uncultured Oscillospiraceae bacterium | reverse complement strand
GAAATGCATTTGACCTCGGTGAAAAACGGGTGCAGTGAAGGTGCTTGCGGTACATGCATGATAATAATAGACGGCAAAGCAGTGAAAGCCTGCGTGCAAAAAACGTCTAAAATGCAGGATAAAAACATCGTGACTGTTGAGGGCCTAACAGCGAGAGAGCAAGAAGTTTACAGCTATGTTTTTTCACATTCGGGCGCTGTTCAGTGTGGGTTTTGCACTCCGGGCATGGTGATTTCGGCAAAGGGCTTGCTGGACGTTAACACAGACCCTACAGAAGATGAAGTGAAAAAAGCGCTAAGAGGCAATATTTGCAGATGTACGGGGTATAAAAAAATCATCAGTGCGGTGCTGCTTGCGGCAAAGTTTTTCAGGGAAAACTTGGATATTCCAAGCGATGCACCTGCCTATAAAGTAGGTGAAAGCGTCCACAGGACAGATGCCGCTGCCAAAACTTTAGGCAAGGCTGTTTATTGCGATGATTTGTATTTTGACGGCATGCTTCACGGTGGGGCTCTTCGCTCGTTGCATCCAAGAGCGGTTGTGAAGTCGATTGATGTTTCCGAAGCTGAAAAACTAAGCGGTGTTGTCTGCGTGATAACAGCCGAAGATGTGCGTGGAAACTTGAAGGTTGGGCACCTGAAAAAAGACCAGTGGGTATTGGTGCCGACAGGTGGCAGGACAACATTCATGGGGGATGCCATTGCTCTCATCGCAGGAAAAACAAAAGACGCTGTGGAAAAAGCAAAAGATTTGATAAGGGTTGAATATGACGTATTGCAGCCTGTTTTAAGTCTTGAAGATGCAATGAAAGTAGATGCGCCAAGTGTTCAAGATGACGAAAATCTTTTAAGCCATCAACAACTGCGTCGTGGAGATGTAGACACAGCGATTAAAAACGCGGCGCATGTTGTCACACAAAAATACTCCACACCGCCAACCGAGCATGCTTTCTTAGAGCCGGAGTCGGCAGTGGCTGTGCCGGACAGTGAAGGACTGGTGATTTACTGTGGTGATCAGGGTATTTATGCAACCTTGCACGAATGCAGTGAAGCAACGGGACTTTCGATGGATAAAATCAGAGTGATAGCCAAAAGTGTGGGTGGAGGATTTGGCGGAAAAGAAGACATGAGCGTTCAGCATCATGCCGCGATTTTAGCCCTACATACCGGCCAAGCAGTGAAAATGACCATGAGCCGTAAAGAATCGATTTTGTGTCATCCAAAAAGGCATGGCTTTGAGATGGAATTCACAACAGCGTGTGATGAAAACGGATACCTTATGGCAATGAAGGCCACACTTTTGACAGACACGGGTGCTTTTGCTTCTTTAGGCGGCCCGGTACTTCAAAGAGCTTGCACTCATGCGGCGGGACCATACAATTATCAAAACATAGAAATAGACGGTAAAGCGTATTATACGAACAATCCACCCGCCGGTGCATTTCGTGGGTTTGGTGTCACACAAAGTTGTTTTGCGGCAGAGTGTAACCTGAATTTACTGGCTGAAAAAGTAGGGATTTCACCTTTTGAAATCAGATACCGAAACGCTATAAGGCCGGGTCAAGTTTTACCAAACGGTCAGGTTGCAGACGAAGGCACAGCATTGGTCGAAACACTGGATGCAGTGAGGCCGTATTATGAGAAAAACCCGAAAGCAGGTATTGCTTGCGCCATGAAGAACAGTGGGTTGGGCGTGGGTGTTCCGGACACCGGCAGATGTGATTTGTTTATTAAAGATGAAGTGATTCACATTCGTAGCTCGGCGGCCTGTATCGGGCAAGGTGTAGGCACTATACTGATTCAGATAGTAAGCGAGACGCTGGGCATGCCGGAAAAAATGATGGTGTGGGACGAGCCTGATAGCTCAATTACCCCAAACAGCGGCATGACAACGGCATCCAGGCAGACTGTTTTCGCAGGTGAAGCGGCAAGAGTTGCGGCGGTAAAGCTGAAAGAAAGCCTTGAAAAAGCCACATTAAAAGAGCTCTGTGGCCAAACATTTAAAGGTGAATATACCGGTGTTACCGACAAGCTGGGTGCAGAAAAGGAAAATCCTGTCAGCCATGTTGCCTATGGGTATGCAACACATCTTGTGGAACTTTTGGAAGATGGAAAAATCAGCAAGATTTATGCGGCGCATGACGTTGGACGTGCGATAAACCCGGTGCTGATAGAGGGTCAAATTGAAGGCGGCGTGACAATGAGCATCGGCTATTCGCTGACAGAAGATTTCCCGCTTGAAAACGGCGTACCTACCAAAAAGTTTGGAACATTAGGTCTTTTGAAATCGGGCGAAGTACCGGATATTTATTCAATTATTATAGAAAAAAACAATGAACAGCTTGCATATGGTGCAAAAGGAATAGGCGAGATATGCTCCATTCCCACACCGCCGGCCATTCAAAACGCATACTATAATTTTGATAAACAGTTCAGAACAAAACTACCGCTTGAAAACACCGCTTACAGCAAGAAGAAAGGGTAGGAGCGATGGTGAAAGAAAAAATCAAATGGGTACTAAACAACATGCCCAAAAGCAAAGACGAACAACTTTCTATCATGTCTTTAGAAAACGTAGAAAAAGCAAAAGATTTTCACGAGAGTTTTCCGCAATATGCCCCGACACCGTTGGCCTGCCTTAGCTCGATGGCAGAATATCTAAACCTTAGTGAAATTTATATTAAAGATGAGTCATACAGGTTTGGCCTTAATGCGTTTAAAGTGCTGGGTGGGTCGTTCGCCATGGCCAGGT
>CAYJIC010000147.1:0-2779 GCA_964370155.1 uncultured Oscillospiraceae bacterium | reverse complement strand
TCAAGAAGAGATCATATCATCACTATTGAAGATCCTATAGAGTATCTTCATACATCAAAAAACTGTATAGTCAATCAGCGCGAAGTAGGCGTTGATGTGGATGGGTTTGCGTTTGCTTTGCGTAGTGCGCTTCGTGAAGACCCCGATGTTATTCTTGTGGGCGAGATGCGTGACCTTGAGACTATTTCCGCGGCTATCACGGCGGCCGAGACCGGTCACCTTGTGTTTGGCACCTTGCATACTGTGGGTACCGCAAAAACCATTGACCGCTTGATAGACGTTTTCCCGGCAGACCAGCAACAGCAAGTGAGAACACAGCTGGCGACGGTATTAAGAGCTGTTATTACTCAGCAGCTCTTACCTAGAAAAGGTGGAACAGGTCGAATACCGGCCTTTGAAATAATGACGGTAAACGATGCTATTTCAAACTTGATACGAGAGAACAAGGCTTTCCAAATCAATGCTATCATACAAAGTAATGCAAAGAACGGCATGATTCTTTTAGATTCATATCTTGCGGCTTTAGTGAAGCAGGGAGCTATTGACAGGGAGGTGGCGATGGACAGGGCGGCAGACAAGCCAACACTCGAAAAATTGTTACTGTAACTGTAATAATTGTGAGAGTCTTGAAATTTCGCAAGTTAAAACTGTGAACGATTGCTTTGGTTTATGTACATCCTGCTGTATAAAAATGGACATAAACAAGGTGGTTGTTTACAAAAAAACGAAGGGTGTGGGGGAGATACTATACACTTCAAAAGAAAATATCCATATAAAGGAAAGGAAAAATCTATGCAAAAACTCATGGAGATGAAAAACAAAAAGGGTTTTACCCTGATTGAGATGTTGATAGTCATTTTGATTATCGTTATTCTCTTGGCAATTGCAGTTCCTGCTGTTGCCGGCTATCGTAGAGACGCACTAAGAACACAGGACGAGGGCGCTATCGAGTCTATCCGCACCGCTATTGAGGCGGCAGTAATAAGAGCAACACCTGAATATAGTACATATTATGGTCATCGAGGAACTGATCTTGATTATGCTGATTTGGTATCACTGTCTACTACTCATGCAGATGGTGAAACAAGAGAGTTTTATGGTTTGCTTGCCGATTATTTAGGCCCTAACTTCCAAGGTAATTTTAGTTTCCACTATATGTTGACTTATGGTGAGCATGACCACATTTATTGGGTATCTTACTGGAGAAGTGACGCATTAGGACAGGATGACGACTCCATAATGCTTTATCACAACACTCTTAACAACTGGGGTCCCGATATCAATGCAGCCCCCGGCACAAATGGCTATTTTTCATACATGGCAAATAATATGTGCTATTTGCAAGAACTTTTAGATGCAGGCTATACGGGCGGTGTGGACATTTATAGAGCCTAAATACAGATATTACTTGCTCGGGGTAATAATTAAAATTTAAGTATAATATTAAAGAAAGGCAATTAATATGCAAAAACTTATAGAACTGAAAAATAAAAAAGGTTTTACGCTAATAGAGATGCTTATTGTTATCTTGATTATTGTAATACTGCTTGCTATTGCGATCCCCTCGGTTATTGCTTACCGTGAAGATTCTCAAAGAACAGCAGACCTTGGCGCGGCAAAAACCATATATACCGCTTTGGAAGCTACACTTGTCACTTTTGGTGAGCTGCCCGGCTCTCAGCCAACTTGGTTCCAGACACAAACAGGTACTAATAATATTTATTACCAAAGTCTTAATAATGGCAACCTGCGAATTGTATCAGCCGCTGAAACGCCTTGGAACTTTCAATTTGGCATGGCAGTAAATCCCCAATTAGACAACGAAGTTGCCGGAAAATACAAATTTGGCTATGATACTACCACCAACAGCATTGCTTGGGTAAGTTATCACAACCATGAGGACACTACAGACGCCACCAATTTCTATGCACCTGATAATAAGGTTATGGTTTATGATGTTGCTAATGGCGTTTCAGGTTATGCAGATGAATTGGGTGCGCCTTACAATGCACTTCCTTATTCACATGAATAACACTTGCCCATAATTTCATATAAACATAATTAGTAAAAAATCATTAAAAAAGAAAGGCAATAAGTATGCAAAAATTAATGCAACTGAAAAATAAAAAGGGTTTTACCCTTATTGAGATGCTGGTGGTAATTCTTATCATAGTTATCTTGATTGCTATTGCTGTGCCTGCTGTGGCAGGATATCGTGCCGACGCAAACGAGACAGCTGACAAAGGCGCTGCAGAGACTATCTTTAACGCGCTGGAAGCCGCTTCTACACAGCATATGCCGAACGAGCCAGCAAATATATTAGGTGCACCTATCGGAACTGCTCCGGCAAGTGACCAAATTTTTTCTAACGCAACGATTGTAATAGGTAGCGCACAAATGACAGGCCCGTACCTTGAGGCTGTGCAAGAGTTTTTAGGTGCTAATCTTCACGGTACTTTTAGATTCAATGTAACACTTTCGACAGGTAGCGTGAACTGGGTAACATATGTAAAAGAAGGCGCACAGAAAAATACAGCAAACACCATGTTGTATCATGCAGCTGATGGTGTGAGCGGATACATGGATGAGGTTATTAATCCTAATTCAAATGCGCTATATGCAAATGGAACTATGTTGCATGCTTAATCAGTAAGAAAATTTCATAAAAAATGTCACTGTCAGGTATGTTTGATGCCTGGCAGTGATGAATTATAAAGCATAATGATTAAAAAAACTTTATAATTTATTCATCGTAAAGCATAGGATTAATGCAGATGAT
>CAYJIC010000146.1:0-2805 GCA_964370155.1 uncultured Oscillospiraceae bacterium | reverse complement strand
GCGCCTACACAGTTTTTCAAAACCTTCAGGCGGCTACTCCGGAAAGAGACTTCACCATGCACTCACGCATTGCCTTGCACCACCCGGCAATTCTCTGAATCGATCTGTGCACGCTACTGGTTTCCATCGCTGCATTTTAAAATATGAAATTATTAATATTATAAAAAAAATCATCACCAATGTCAAGAAAGTTATTTTTTTGTCAAAGCCTACTTGAGTAAGGCATGCGCTTTGTTTCACTCTCATGCAAGTCTGTGCGAATAGAAAGTGCGCAGTACAAGGGAAAAAGAAATGGCGCAAGGGCGCATATTTCATATATGTAACCGCGCTGGCATTTTGCATTTGACGCAGTAATGTGTACTTTATATTCAGCACAGAATATTTACAGGTTTTCGGTGGCTTTAACCCATTCCACAAACTGCTTTGCGGTACGTGGACTGCGCCCGCCATACCTTAGCGCATGCGCTTCCGCCATGGCACACAGCTCGTCTTTTGGTGTTTTCAGGCCACACACGCCGGCAAGACCCAGCACAATATCAAGATACAGGTCTTTGTCGGGTTTCAGGAATGTCACTGTCAGGCCAAAACGCGCCGACAGGCTGGATTGTTCTTGCAATGTATCGCTGAGATGAATGTCGCCGCCTTGCCTGTCTGAAAACTGCTCTTTCACCATATGCCGGCGGTTCGAGGTTGCATACACCACGATATTTTTCGGTCTTGCGCTGATATTGCCTTCCAAAATAGCTTTCAGCGCGGTGAAATCTTCGTCGTTTGATGGAAAAGATAAGTCGTCGATAAACAAAATAAACTTCAAGGGATTTTCCGCCAGCTTATTCATCAGTTTCGGTATTTGATACAGCTGATTTTTACGAATTTCCACCAGCCGCAGGCCTTCGCTTGCATATTCGTTGGCAATAGCTTTCACTGTACTGCTTTTTCCTGTGCCTGCGTCACCGTAAAGCAGCATGTTGTTGGCCACTAGGTTCTTCAGCAAGGCACGTGTGTTCAGCACCACCATGCCACGCTCACGCTCATACCCCGTCATGTCTTCTATGCTTTGGGTGTCGGGATGCTTCACCGGCACACACTCGCCGTCATCACTAAGGGTAAACATGTGATATTTCGCAAATATGCCATACCCACACTTTTCTATTTCCGCAAGTTTTTCTTCATATACACGCACAAAATCCTGCGGTGTGCTGGCATATTTCGGCAAGTACTCTTTTGCGCCCATGTTTTCCCACACGTTTTCGGGCGACATGGCCGATATTTTCGACAAAAGCTTCAGCTCTTTTTTAAGGCATGCCGTCATTTCGGGAATTTCTTTTTTCGACGCCGCCCTCAGGCGAACCACTGCGTTTTCACTGTCCATCACCAGCCGCAAAAGATAAAGGCCCAAATCTCCGCCCTCGCTGTACAGCTGTGACACAAATTCACAATATTCGCTTTCCTGAGTCACGCTTTTTTCTTCATCGCAAAAAATTGCGTGCATATGACTCACCACTTTATCTGAAAGCAAGTGCCGAAACAAGGTCAGCGATTTCAATCTTTGCTTGTAATCTTTCATACACGGCATCCTTTCATTTGCACTACTTGCCTTAAAAGTAATCTGCGTTTATACGATGTCAAAGCCTTCGTCTGTCAGTGCCTGTTTAATCTCCGCAAGCTGAGCATGATCACGTGTTTCCAGACCTAGTGTCAAATAACAGCTGTTTATCGCCATTTTTGGATCACTTCTGTCATACTGCACGCTGACAACATTACCGCCGTGCATCGACACAATGCGCGATAGACCTTCCAGCTGTCCCGGCTTGTCCACCAGCGCCACTGTCAGGTTTGCGTTGCGGCCACTGTTCACAAGGCCTCTTGTGATAACCCGTGATAAGATGTTCACATCAATGTTTCCGCCCGACAATAGGCATACGGTTTTTTTGCCTTTTAAGTCTATTTTACCGTGCATAACTGCCGCAATAGCCACGGCGCCGGCACCCTCTGCCACCAGTTTTTGGCGTTCCATCATGGCCAAAATCGCGCTGGCAATCTCGTCTTCCGTCACGTCCACTATGCTGTCCACATGCCTGCGCACCAAATCAAACGTCACGTCGCCGGGTCGTTTCACCGCTATTCCATCGGCAAACGTAGACACTGCCTCCAGGCTCACTTGCTTGCCCACCTGCACGCTTTTCAGCATGGATGAAGCATTCGCCGCCTGCACGCCATACACTTTACACGAGGGTTTTAAGCTTTTTATGGCAAATGCAACACCCGAAATCAAGCCGCCGCCGCCAATCGGAACCACCACTGCTTCCACGTCCGGCATCTGATCTAAGATCTCAAGCCCGATAGTGCCTTGGCCGGCAATAACATTTTCGTCATCAAACGGATGAATAAACGTGCGCCCCTGCTCTTTTTGCAGCTCTATTGCTTTGGCATACGCATCGTCGTATGTTCCCTGCACCAGACAAACCTCTGCGCCATAGCTTTTTGTCGCTTCTATTTTAGAGATAGGCGCAGAATCCGGTATGCAAATAAGCGCCGGGATATTGTTTTTAGCCGCGGCCAGCGCCACACCTTGCGCATGGTTTCCTGCACTGCATGCTATTACACCTTTTTTCTTTTCTTCTTCAGATAGCTGGCTGATTTTATAATATGCGCCACGCAGCTTGAACGAGCCCGTCACCTGCAAGTTTTCAGTTTTCAGCCACACGTCGCTATCGGGACACAAGTCCAATGCGGCGATAAGGTCTGTGGTGCGAGCAGCTTCTTTCAGCACATAGCTCGCATGATAAATTTTATCCAGTGTCA
>CAYJIC010000145.1:0-2831 GCA_964370155.1 uncultured Oscillospiraceae bacterium | reverse complement strand
CACCGCTAGGTGGCCGCTGGCACAAAGTAATCCCACGGTTTTCTGAAAAACCGTGGGATTGTTTTTATAGACTTAATTTAGGTAGAATTATTTTTAACCTGACGCATTTTGTATAAAATGCGTCATTTGAAGTTTTTGCTAAGCTTTTTTCAAAAAGCGTAAAAGTATCTTGATCTTGACCTTGACCTGAAACTTAGAACGTACCTTCTTCCAGCATCGGGATTGATGATGTTGGTTGTGCCGGTGCGGTACTATTTCCTTGTGCCAGAGTGAACCCCGATACCAGCGATTTCAGCTCATTTGAGTATCCTGAAAGCTCTTCGCTGGTCGCGGCACTTTCTTCTGATGTAGCGGAATTTATCTGAACTACTGACGATATTTGCTCGATACCTGCACGAACTTGACCCGCACCCTCGGACTGCATCGCGGTAGCTCCAGCGATATCTTCTACCAACCCACCAAGCTCGGTTGCGTTTTCGATCGCAAGATTGATGGACTCGGACGCGTTTGTGGCGATCTTGTTACCTACTTCAACCACCGCCAACGTTTCTTCAATCAACGTAGCTGTGTCTTTTGCCGATTGTGCAGAACGTGTAGCAAGATTCCGAACTTCTTCCGCCACCACAGCAAACCCACGCCCAGCGGCGCCGGCTCTGGACGCTTCAACCGCAGCATTCAGGGACAAGATATTTGTTTGGAACGCTATATCGTCAATCGTCTTGATGATCTTATTGATTTCAGACGACTTCAGGCTGATATCACCCATCGCAACCAGCATTTCTTGCATTTGCTCGTTACTTTGGCTAAGCGCTTTTTGGGATTTATCGTTGGCTTGTTTTGCGTTTTGAGAAGATGTAGCCGTTTCGCCTATCTTTTCGGTGATTTCCGCGATGGTGGCGGACAATTCCTCTATCGACGATGCTTGCTCGATAGCGCCCTGAGCCAGCGACTGTGCACCCGACGCCACTTGCTGGTTACCGGAATTCACTTGTTCTGAGACGTTGTTTATCTTGTACATGGTGGTCGACAATTTTTGAACGATGGTCTCAAGCGATACGCTAAGCGAGCTAAAGTCGCCTATGTAGTATTCTTTCGCTTTACTTTCAACGGCAAAGTTTCCGGCGGCAATCTCGGCCAGCGTGTAGTTTAGGTCATCTATCATCACCGTGACGGAATTTACAATAGATGCGGTGGAATCTGCCAAGATTTTCGTCTCGTCGTTTGTGTGAACTTCAGGCATCGGAGACTTTAGGTCACCTTGCGATACCATATTTAGCCTGTTTGCACACTGCGAAATCGGGTTGGTGATGCCTCTGGCTACTATAATAATGATAACTGTTGCAACGACTAAAATAACAAGCGCCATTATTATGGTGACGATGATGGATGTCGTCATTTGTGCTAAGAAGTTCGCTTGGTATGTCATTATATAAATGCCCCAACCGTTTGAGCCGTCGATGGGCGTGTATGCGGCGAACTGATCTACACCGTCCCATGACACCGACTCGAAACCTTCCTCGCCATTTATCACGGCCGCTTCAACATCAGCAAGCGCCTGCAACGTCGGGTCAGATTTAGCTTCTTCGCCCAGGTTATACGACTGCATAACATACTCGATATCGTTGTATGCGATGGTTGTGCCGGTGCTGCTTACGATGGTGGTGGTGCTTCCCTCGCCCACAGATACCTTGGCGGCTATATCGGAGAAAAGTGCTGGATTTACAGCAAACAAAATCACGCCGTCAAACTGGCCGTTTTTCATGATTGGCATGGTGATCGGCATGGTGAGCACGCCTGTTTCAGGGTTGACCATGGGATCTACCACAAACGGCTCGCCTGTATCACGTGGCGTGGTGAATAAAACATCTTGAGAAAAATCTTGGTTTATGGTGACGGCGATACCATCTTTATCGAAACGCTGCATCGTGTCGAAACCATGCATCTCTGAAAGCATGGCAAACTGAACCGAAAGCTCATCAATCACGTCTTGACGCGAACGTCCGTCTGCCGTTTCGTCGCCTTCATCAGGTATCTCCTGGGTCAGCGTGGCGTCGGTCGCAAATTGTCGTGCTAAACCTCTGTATGACTCCAGCTGAATTTCAATCATGTCGGCTGTAGCATCAATGGTGGATAACATGGACTCTTCAAGGGCAAACATCGTGCTGTTGTACGTGCTTAAAATAGAAAATATACCGATTGATAAAATACTGACAAGTAAAAGCACGAGCGATAATGCCAAGATCTTGAACTTGATTGATTTCATACGCCACACTCCTAGTTTAATGTTACCTTTTTTGTGAAAAAATCATAAAATAAGCCAAAGTCTCTACACGTTTATTATAGCACTCATACACTTCACTTTCAATCAAATAAAAAATCTTAACCTTGACTTAACACATAATTTTCATATTTGACAATGATTTTTAATAATATCTTAATCTCAGGCTTAGACACTTTCCACGCTTTTTGAAAAAAGCTTAGCAAAAACTTAAAATGACGCATTTTATACAAAATGGTGCCCTGCGGCACACGCAATAGCCTGCAGCGTGGTAATCCGGCAGGCTGTTTAAAAATATGTAATTCTATTTTAGGTAATTCCATAAAATTAATCCCACGGTTTGTTTCAGAAAACCGTGGGATTGTTTTGTGCCAGCGACACACGCAAGTGCCAGCGGCATGGTAATTTGTATCTGGTCTTTGATTAAAGTTTTTGCCAAGCTTTGCACCTAGCGGTGCGGCAATGGGTTTCTCTCAGACAATAAGTTGTGTGGTTTTAAAGTAATTCTATTATAAGTTTATGCCCTTTGATTAAAGTTTTTGCTGGGCCAAGT
>CAYJIC010000144.1:0-2980 GCA_964370155.1 uncultured Oscillospiraceae bacterium | reverse complement strand
ATGCCGCGGCGGCGTCTGCAATAGCCTCAACAACAGTACCCGGACCTTTATATCCATCGCCTATCACAAACACGTTTTTCACCGTGCTTTCGCAGGTTTCAGCGTTTACCACTGCACGTTTTTTTCCATCCAGTTCAAGGCCACAGTTTTCATACAGCGTACTGTCTACCGACTCGCCTATCGCACTAATGATACACGTTGCAGGTATTTTCACTATCTTACCTGTGTCCACCGGGCTTCTTCTTCCTGAAGAATCGGCTGCGCCCAGTTCCATTTCGCTACAGGTTAAAATACCGTTTTCAAAGCTTTTCGGTGCTAGCAGTTCTTTAAGCTCTACTCCGTCTTCCATGGCAAGTAAAAGCTCTTCCTCGTCTGCCGGCATATATCGTTTTGTTCTGCGATATACCACAGAAACTTTTTCAACACCTTTTACTCTTTTGGCGGCTCTTGCTGCATCCATGGCGGTGTTTCCGGCGCCTATCACTATAACTTCTTTACCTAAATTTAGCGCATCGGGGTTGTTTTTTGCCATTTCCAAGAACTTAATCACATTCAAGCTTTCGCCCGATTCCAAGCATGATGCACCTTCACACCAAGCGCCCGTGGCCAAAATCACATGCGTAAAGCCTTTATCTGTCAGCTCTTTTATCGAGCTTATGGTAGTTCCGCCTACAAACTCTGCACCGTATGCTTTACAAAGTTCTATGTCTTTATCGATGGCATTGTTTGAAATCCTAAACTCAGGGATAACATACCGTACAATTCCGCCCATTTCTTCGCGTTTTTCAAACACTGTCACAGGAACGCCTGCTCTGCTAAGGAAATATGCGGCCGAAATTCCTGCCGGGCCTCCGCCCACAACCGCCACTTTTTTGTCCTTGCAAAAACTTAGTTTTGCAATCTTTTTCATTATGCTGTCATAGCCATTTTCTGCCGCTATCAGCTTTATGCTACGAATATGCACGGTGTCTTCATAATAGTTTCGCATACATTTATCTTGACAGCTGTGTGAGCAAATCGTGCCGGTGATAAACGGAAGCGCATTCCTGTGTGTGATAAGATCTAACGCTTCTTCGTATTTTCCTTCTTCAACCAGCGATATATACCCGGGGATATCCTGCTCAATCGGGCATCCTTTGCGACATGGCGCTGTGAAACAATCAAACAACGGAACATCTTTTCCATTTTTTCTATACGGAATTGGTTTTATCGACTTGCGCAGATAATCTCCGCTTAAAGTTTCTTTTACAAATTTTTCGAACCTTTCTACATCCACGCCATTCCATTCAGACACTGCTTTTTCTTCAAACATCTCGGCGATTTGAGAAAAACGCTCATATCCGCCCGGTTTCAGCGCCGTTGTCGCCATGGTGATGGGCCATATTCCACAATAGGCCATCTCTGCCACAGTGAAGGTATCTGCGCCACCGGAATAAGATATCCGAAGTTTTCCGTCAAACTCACGGCTGAGTTTCAGCGCTAGTGACGCACTAAGCGAAAATAGCGGTCTGCCCGACATATACATCTCTTCGCCGGGAAGCTCCCCCGCTTTCACGTCCACCGGACATGTGTTTGTAAGCTTCACTCCAAACGACAGCCCCAGCTTGTCTGCTTTTTCCTGAAGACGCTTTAACATCGGTATAGCGTCACTCCATTGCAAGTCTGCCTTAAAGTGATGATCATCAAAACTTATATAGTCATACCCAAGCTTATCCAGTGTATTTCTTGCAAAATCATATCCTAAAAGAGTAGGATTACATTTCACATACGTGTGCAGGCCTTTTTCGCTCAAAAGATAGGATGCGATTTTTTCTATTTCATCCGGAGGACATCCATGCAAGGTAGACTCTGTGACAGATTTGCTTATTTTAGACGAAATTGAATTTACATAATCGGCATCGATATTTTCAAATTTGTCTAAGTTTGCAAGCGTCCACTCGACACATTCTTTCCAGGTAGCTGTGTTTTTAGCATCTTTCATGCCTTCCAAGAAATTATCAATTTTCTCAGTTTTAATCCCCTCTAGGTCATACCCAACACTCATGTTGAAGATAAACCCATCAGGATTTCCCAGCTGTAACTCCTTGGCCAAAAGCTTACATGCAAACCATGCTTTGATATATTCTTCCAAAGCTTGAGGCACAAAAAGCTCTGTTGACCACTCGCAGTTATAACATTCGTCGCCGGCCGTAATACATGGACGCTGTACACATTTAGACAGCTCGTCTCCATCCATCACCTGCACTGTCTTACACTCAAAAAATCTATTTCCCGTAACATACCCCGCCACAAAGTTCTGCGCTAGCTGTGTGTGTGGGCCTGCCGCCGGACCAAAAGGAGTCTCAATAAACTCATCAAACATAGACAGCATTTTTTCGTTTTCTATCTTGACTATTTTTGAAACCCCAAATATAGTTTTTTCGGTTTTATACTCAGCCAATATTCTGTTCATCAGCTTCGGAAACGGAATCGTCCGCATTAACTCTCCCATAAAGCCCTCCTGCTTTTAATATGTGCCTAGGCGACCCGATGTAATCCGAATCTTCCTATTTTTGGTAAATTATGTGCGATACGTCGTTTTACATTGGGACGCCTAAATCAGACCAAAGTTTCTTGCTTTCTTCAAACGTCCATGCGTTTATTTTATCTTCGTCAATGGCCACAAACTCTCTATCTTTATAAACCACTTTTCCGTTTATTATCGTACTACGGCAGTTTTTGCCCATCATGCCAAACAGCATATGCCCATCAATATTATCGTGTGAAAATGGTGTAAACGGCTTGTAATCCATCACGATAACATCGGCTGCGGCACCTTCTTTTAGCACACCCAACGGCTTTTTAAAATATTTAGCGCAAAGTTTTGGGTTTTGTGCAAACAAAGCATCTGTACTCTCACACCATCCAACATTCGCTATACCTGCGTTGTGCCTTTGCATCGGTAATATCGTTTTAAGGCTTTCAAGCATATCATGGGTGT
>CAYJIC010000143.1:0-3008 GCA_964370155.1 uncultured Oscillospiraceae bacterium | reverse complement strand
CTTATAAGGGGCATGAGAAAATGCACATACAAAAAAGACACCGAGCTTTACTCGGTGCCTAATGGGTGCAGCGTCACGCTGCTGGTGCGGCCAAGAGGACTTGAACCTCCACCGAGTTGCCCCGACTAGAACCTGAATCTAGCGCGTCTGCCGATTCCGCCATGGCCGCATATCGTTCAAATATCTGAAATTATATCAAAAACATGATTTCTTATGAACGAAATTTATTATATCAAATTAGCTTACCGTTGTCAAGTTCATTTCATTTTTCACATCTAATTTACCTCATGGCTCAACTACAAAAAACGCAAACACCACACACGCGGCATCTGCGTTTTTATTATTATAAGATTTACTTACCCATTAAACGAATCATCACTGCTTTTTGTGCGTGTAAGCGGTTTTCAGCTTCATCAAAAATCTCTTTTGCATGCGCTTCAAACACATCTTCTGTGATTTCTTCCCCTTTATGCGCCGGTAGGCAATGCTGTACCATACAGTTTTTATTAGCAAGCGCCATTAAGTCATTATTCAGCTGAAACCCACGGAATATTTCTTTGCGGTTTTCCGCCTCGGTTTCTTGCCCCATGCTTGCCCATACGTCTGTCACCAGTACGTCTGCGTCTTTTGCCGCTTCTTTAGGATCATTTGTAAGCACAAAGTCATTATATTTTTTTGCAAACTCAATCACTTCAGCTTTCGGCTCATGTCCTGCCGGGCATGCAACCGTGATGCCCATTCCACATTTCAGCGCACCTACTATCATGGAGTTCGCTACGTTATTTCCGTCACCTACCCAGCCAATTTTCAATCCTTCCAGCTTTCCTTTATGCTCTTTCACTGTTTGTAAATCCGCTAAAATCTGGCATGGATGATAATCGTCGGTAAGGCCGTTAATCACCGGTACACCGGAATATTTTGCAAGTGCTTCAACATCACTTTGTTTAAACGTACGAATCATAATACCATCAAAATACCGTCCCAACACACGCGCTGTGTCTTCCACCGGCTCGCCACGTCCTATCTGGCTTTCAGCCGCAGACAACACCACAGGGTGTCCACCCAGCTGATATACCCCCACATCAAAACTGCACCGTGTACGCGTAGATGCTTTTTGAAATACCAATGCCACACTTTTCCCTGAAAGCTCGCCGCTACAATTCCCTGCACGCTGAGCCGCTTTTAGTTTTATACCAAGCTCGATATTCTCTAAAATTTCATCTCCGGACCAATCGAGTAACTTCAACAGATGTTTCATGCCATATCCTCCAACACTTTATTTAAAATAGTTATTCCTTCGTCAATTTCATCTTTTGTTATCACTAATGGTGGTAACAAGCGCAATTTATCTTTTGCCAGCAGACACAACATACCTTTTTCCATAGCTTTTCTCAAGACATCCGCCGCCACAATACCTTCTTTAAACAATATACCAAGCATCAATCCTTCACCGTTCACTTGTGCAACACCCGGCATATTCATCAGTTTTTCCTTTAAGTACACACCTTTTTCTTTTACCTCGGCAAGGAAACTGTCGTTTAAACGTTCCATCACAGCCAGCGCTCCGGCACATGCCACAGGATTGCCTCCATAAGTAGTGGCGTGATCACCCCTACCCAACACGTTTTGAGTTTTCTCGCCAAACAAAACAGCGCCCATCGGCAATCCACCGCCTATTCCTTTCGCCAAAGTAACCACATCCGGCACAATACCCACTTGCTGTGACGCTAAAAACGTGCCTGTGCGTCCCACACCCGTTTGTACCTCGTCGACTATAAGCAATATATCTCGCTCATTACACAGCTTTTGCACCGCCAAAATATATTCTTTCGGCAGTGGCACCACGCCGCCCTCGCCCTGTATAACTTCCAGCATCACAGCACACACCGTGTCGTTCATTGCATTGTCCATCGCCTCTATGTCACCGGCCGGCACATGCACAAACCCTTGTAAAAACGGGTGAAAATTATGATGAAAATAATCTTGACCTGTGGCTGATAGCGTAGCCATTGTACGACCATGGAATGAGTTTTCGAGCGTTATGATAACATTCCGTGTATCTTTTTTATCGTGGTATTTATCACGTGAATATTTGCGTGCGGTTTTAATCGCGCCTTCGTTTGCTTCTGCACCACTGTTTGCAAAAAAAGCTTTCTTCATGCCTGATTTTTGGCAGAGTATTTGTGCTAACTCTGCAGAAGGTTTTGTATAATATATATTCGAAGTATGTTGCAAGCACGACGCTTGCTGCGCCACCGCCTGCGCCCATTTTTCATCTGCCCATCCAAGACTGTTCACACCTATGCCACTGGTGAAATCCAGAAAAACATTATCTTCGGCGTCGTATGCACGGCACCCTTTACCCCTTACCAAACATAAATCAAACCGCGCATATGAATCCAGCACATACTCTGCATCCAGCTTTTTTATTTCTTGGCTGTTCATACTTTTCCCCTTTTAATTTTTGTATAGTAGCGTGCCACTGCCACGCGTAGAAAAAATCTCTAAAAGTAATGCGTGCGAGCGTCGCCCGTCCATGATAACTGCTGTTTCCACCCCTTGTTGCAAGCTTTCCACACATCCACGCACTTTAGGAATCATGCCTTTGCCTATTATCCCATCGGAAATCAGTTTCTCTACTTCGTTAATTTCCACATCGGTAATCAGCGTATTTTCGTCGTCTTTGTCGCGCAACAGCCCTGCCACATCTGTCATGGTAATCAAGTTTTGTGCACCTAGTGCCACCGCAATTTTACACGCGGCAGTATCTGCATTTATATTATATGCCGTGCCATCTTCCCCAACACCTATGGTTGCAATGACCGGAATATATCCCGAATCTAAGGCAAACGACAATAGCTTTGTCTCAACCTTATCTATTTCACCCACAAATCCCAATTCTTCGTCTTGCTGATGACACAACAGCATCCCGCTGTCCATTCCGCACAGGCCAATGCCACGACCACCCAAAAGAGCTACCAAGTCCTTGTTCACCTTGCCTGCCAGCA
>CAYJIC010000142.1:0-3015 GCA_964370155.1 uncultured Oscillospiraceae bacterium | reverse complement strand
CGGTCGTGAAGCTGTAACAACCGCAAGCGACCCACCCGGACTCATCTCACAAAACTGACTGTCGTGCGCGGGCACTTGTGTGGTGATGGTATCGTCATATCCCTCCACCGTATATTCCTTACTGCCTCGGTTATACAAAACCACCCTGTTATCTCCGACTGAAATTCCCGGCTGAATATAACTGTGTGGTATATTTCGTAAAATACTACCTGTGGAGGACACCATCACCATCTCTTGTGTTCCAAGCGCTACAAACCCATCATCTGACATCTGCTGCGATTTTTGATATTCTATCATCGCAAGATCCATCGGAAAGCCTTCACCGGGTTGCAAGGCTATACGAATACTTGTTATCCCACCGGATATTGCAGTGGAAACCGAAAGATATGCGCCACTGGTGAAAAACAGCACTATCAGCCCTATAAGCGCTGCAATTATCGCCATCATAATATATCGCCTTCTGCGGCGTTTGCGTGCAGGCGAAAGTTTTGGCTTTTTGGTCGGTGGTTTTTTTATGTTTTCAACTTCGGGATTGCTGCCCGGAAAAACCACCGCTTTTTTACGACCTTTTTTACGTCGAACTTCTTTTGGCTTTGGCGGAATCACCCCGCTGGGCAAAGAAACATCCGTCTTTTTATCTTGTGTATTATCTTGATTCAGTTTTTGACCTGGGCGTGCGCTTGTCAAGGCTACACCTTTATGCATTTGCTTGACTTTTAGCTTTTTTCCTTCAACCTTTTGCCCCGGCACCACAAGGTTTGTGTGTTTAATTTTTCTTTTTTTCTTTTCTTCCATTTCACAAACCTTTCTGTTTTTTAAATAAAACTGTATTTCATATATCGCTTGGGTAAAACACTTTATGTAAAAAAAGGCCTTGCGCCGGCAAAGTGGGGCCTGCCATGTCACGATTTTTCGCCAGTAATACTTCCTTTACCCATGTTTCGGGTTTACGCCCAAGGCCTACTTCAAGTAATGTTCCTGCAATGATGCGTACCATATTATACAAAAAACCATCGGCGGCAATGTGCATGTCTAAAAATTCGCCTCTTTGCTTAAATGATAGACAGCTTATGGTGCGTACCGTGTCTTGAATATTACTACCAGCCGACATAAATGATGCAAAATCGTGCTTTCCCACAAGATATTCTGCTGCATTTTGCATGACGTTTATATCCAGTTTCCCGCCCACTCTGTGGCAAAGATGACTATAAAAAGCATCACTTACAAACGAGTTGTGAATAACATATCTGTATTCTTTGCCAAGCGCCGAATATCTTGCGTGAAAATCATCCGGTACTACTGCTGCCGACTTTGCACGAATATCATGTGGCAGATAGTGGTTTAGCGCCAGTGGTATTTTATGCTCCGGAATCATAGTATCTATGTGAAAGCTAAGGCAATATTCCTCTGCATGTACTCCTGAGTCAGTGCGGCTGCAACCTTTAACACTTGCCCTGCTGCCAAAAACCTTCTCCATGGCATCTTGAAACGCTTCACACACGCTTAGGGCATTTTTCTGCACCTGAAACCCATGGTAATTTGTACCCATGAACGAAATTTTCATCAGTATATTCATTGCATCCACACAGGGCCTATCTGCCCCCACACAGTTCCTGATATGCCGATACCGACAAATATTAACACACAAAACACTGCACAGGCAATGTCTCTTGCCACAATGCGCAGCCTGCGCAGGCGGGTGCGTCCTTCACCGCCACGATAGCATCTGGCTTCCATGGCCAGTGCCAGCTCTTCTGCCCTGCGAAACGCCGACAAAAACAGTGGTATCAATATCGGCACCAGCGCTGTTATACGCTTGAACAAATTTCCCGCATCCAGCTGGGCTCCACGCGCTTTTTGTGCGTTCATTATTTTGTCTGTTTCCTCGATAAGGGTAGGGATCATCCTAAGGGTAATTGTCATCATCATTGCAAGCTCGTGTGCCGGAAAACGAAACTTTGCCAGCGGCGAAAGCAAGCGCTCTATGGCATCTGTCATCACAATGGGCGAAGTGGTGTATGTCAAAAGTCCTGTGCCTATAATAAGGCAAGCGATGCGTATCGCCATCATCAGCGAAAAATATATCCCACCTGTGGTGATTTTTATCACCCAAAACGATACCAGCACTATGCCCGTGCTTGTGAAGAATAAATTCAGAATTGTTGTCAGCAGTAAAATAGGGATAAGTGGTTTCATACTGCGTGCCACTACCTTGCCCGGTATTTTTGCCATGGCGTAAAGCCACGCCAAAAACACCACCGATATGCCTATACCGATAGGGTTCGAGCCCACAAAAAGCATCACAATATACGCCATGCTAAGCACTATTTTCACACGTGGATCAAGGCGATGCACTATGCTATTCCCCGGGAAATGCTGGCCTATGGTGATATCACGTAACATCGCTTTGACCTCCTTTTGCAAACTGCAATAAAGTCTCGGCGGCATATTTCACCGTGTATATATCAGTATCTATAGAAAGGCCCATCTCTTTTAGTCGTAAGAATATTTTTGTTATTTGCGGCACGGCCAGCCCCAACTCTAGCAGTTCTTGCGCCTTGGCAAACACTTTAGGTGTGTCGTCATACATGGCAATGCCACCGTCTTGCATCACCAGCACTTTATCGGCGTATCTTGCCACGTCTTCCATACTGTGGCTAACCAGCACCACACTGGTGCCTGTGCGGCGATGAAAGTCTTTTATTTGATTTAAAATAGTTTGCCTACCTTGTGGGTCCAGACCACTTGCCGGCTCGTCCAAAACCAATAGTTTCGGCTTCATGGCAAGCACCCCTGCAATGGCTACACGACGCTTTTGTCCGCCCGATAGCTCGAATGGGCTACGGACCAGCATCTCGCTGTCTATACCACAAAACTCTGCCGCTTCCTTCACCCGCTGCGCTACTTCGGCGTCTGAAAGATCCATGTTTTTAGGACCATAGGCTATATCTTTTTCCACTGTTTCTTCAAACAGCTGGTATTCAGGATATTGAAACACCAGCCCACATAAAAACC
>CAYJIC010000141.1:0-3059 GCA_964370155.1 uncultured Oscillospiraceae bacterium | reverse complement strand
CGGCAGCAGGTGTGTGCTGTGCACATCTTTACGTACCTGTTCCATGCGGCTATAATACTATACCACATACGCCATCCTGCTGTCAAATCATTTTTTCTTGCCGGATGTTATACGTCGTAAACTAGCCAATAGTGTTCCTCAAAACACCCAGCCCTTCAATCTCGATTTCACATACGTCGCCACTGCTCATGAATCGAGGTGGATCAAAAGCAGCGCCAACGCCTGCGCTGGTTCCGGTGGCAATGATGCTGCCGGCATCAAGGGTGATGCCGCTGCTGAAGCCTTCGATGATGGCAGGAATGGTGTGGATAAGATGGCGCGTGTTGCTGCTTTGGCGAGTTTCACCGTTCACACGTGAGGCTATATCCAGCTGAGGCGGGAAACTGAACTCGTCTGCGGTAACTATCCACGGCCCGAATACCACAAAGTCGTCAAGGCTTTTGCCAAAGTACCACTGTTTGTGATCACGTTGCAGCTCGCGCGCGCTGACATCGTTGAAGCAAGCGTATCCAAACACATAGTCGCCTGCGTCTTTTGCCGAGACATTGCGTGCATCTTTGCCTATGATGACGGCCAGTTCTGCCTCATAGTCCAGCTTAGATGTGATGTCTGTATGTGGGTCGATGGTTGCCTCTGTGCCCACTGCTGTTATGACACGCTTCGAAAAAAATATAGGCTTTTCTTCAGAATTATCGGGACGTGCACTTAAAAACTGGCCGGATTCCGCGGCGTGGTCTGCATAGTTCAGCCCAAGGCATAAAATGTCGTGGTGTGGGCGTGGAATAGGCGCCAGCAAAGTGACAGAAGAAATCGATGTGCCTTGTTTCTCGCTTTCGGCCAACTTCAAGACAGACATGTCGGCGTCGGTATGGTTTTGTATAAACGAAAGAATGCTGGGCTGAGGAATGTCGCACTCAGCCAATGAAATCACGCCGTTCATGTCTTTCGTGAGAATACCGGCGGTCTCGGTGCCGTCTTTTAAATAAGTTACAAATTTCATAATAAATCTCTCTTCCGCTTTTTTGGAAAAACTTTGGCAAAAAACTTTAATTTAAGGGCATACCGCTTATTTTGTTCCAGCAAAATAAGCGGGACAACACCTGTAAATATAGCTTAGCCTTCGATTTTGAAGCTGTCTTTTAGGCTGACAATGCGGTTGAATGTGTTTTCGTGTTTTGAGTCCTTGCAGAAATAGCCCATGCGGACAAACTGAAAACGCTCGCCTTTGGCCGAGTCTGACAAACACGATTCCAGCTTTGCGTTTTCATATACCTTCAAGCTGTTTTCGTTCAAGTAATCAAGATAGTTTGTGTCCGCCGGCACATCGTTCACGTTTTCAAGGGTGAAAAGATTGTCGTAAGAATTGACGGTGGCGTTCTGTGCATGCTTCATGCTTACCCAATGGATGGTACCCTTCACCTTGCGGCCGTCTAGTGGTTTTTCGTTGCGTGTCTCGATGTCGGCGGTGCACAAAAGGCGTACTACATTGCCGTCGTCGTCCTCTATTACCTCGTTACAACGAATGATATAAGAGCCCATCAAGCGTACCTCGCCGTCCGGTTTCATGCGCTGCCATTTTGGCGGAGGAATCATGGCAAAGTCCTCACGCTCGATATACAGCTTGCCTGAAAAAGGTACTTCACGCTTGCCTTCGTCGGGATTGGTGGGGTTATTTGAAATTAAAAAAGTCTCTTCTTTATCTTCGGGATAATTTGTGATGACAACCTCGATAGGGTCTAAAACCGCCATGCGACGAAGGGCAGTGCTGTTCAGCTCTTCACGTATGCAATATTCCAAAAGGCGGATGTCAACCACGCTATATGCCTTGGCAACGCCTGCCTTTTTCACAAACTCGATAATGGAAGACGGGGTGTATCCTCTGCGACGTAAAGCGCATAATGTGGGCATGCGTGGGTCGTCCCAGCCGTCCACGTGGTTTTCCTCCACCAGCTGGCGCAGATAACGCTTGCTCATCACGGTGTGGGTGATGTTTAAGCGTGCAAACTCATACTGGTGTGGCTTTTTCTCAAAGTCGATATTGTCCACCACCCAGTCGTACAATGGGCGATGATTTTCAAACTCGATGGAGCAAAGGCTGTGTGTGATGCCCTCCAGTGCGTCTTGGATGGGATGTGCATAGTCATACAGCGGATAAATGCACCATTTGTCGCCTTGGCGATGGTGTGACACACGCTTGATACGGAAAAGTAAAGGGTCACGCATGTTCATGTTTGACGCTGACATGTCGATTTTTGCGCGTAGGGTTTTACTGCCGTCGGGGAACTCGCCGTCTTTCATGCGCTTGAAAAGGTCTAGGTTTTCCTCTACGCTACGGTTTCTGTGGGGGCTTTCCTTGCCGGCTTGTGTCAAGGTGCCACGGTATTCGCGCTGTTCTTCCTTTGTTAAGTCGTCCACATATGCCTTGCCTTTTTCTATCAGTTGCAAACCAAACTCATAGCACTTGTCGAAATAATCACTGCCGTAGAAAATGCCGCCGTTTGGCACGGCACCCAGCCATAAGAGATCTTCCTCAATGGCCTGCACATACTCGTCGTCCTCACGCTCGGGGTTGGTGTCGTCAAAACGCAGATTAAACTGGCCACCGTATTTCATGGCGGTGGAGTAGTTTATCCAGATAGCTTTGGCGCTGCCGATATGCAGATAACCGTTTGGCTCGGGCGGAAAACGGGTGTGGATGCCGTGAGGGAAACCCTCGGCAAGGTCGCTGTCCACAATGTCATAAATGAAATTCGAGGGCAGTTCCCATTCGGGGTTCCAGTTTTTGCTTGGTTTAGAGTTTGGCATGAAGGAGGCCTCCTTAAAAAGTGAAGATGAGTATCTATCGGTATAAACGGGTATAAACGCTGTGATTTATATGTGTAAATAGTAGTGTGTACACACCTAAATTTACAGTGAGTCGTGCATTTGTTGCAGACGGTTTAGCACGGTTTCTTTGCCCATCAGCACCATGATTGGGCAAAGGTCTGGGCTTTGAGTGCGTCCACAAATTGCAAGGCGTAGCACACTGCTGACATCGGACACACTGCCGGGATAGTCGG
>CAYJIC010000140.1:0-3112 GCA_964370155.1 uncultured Oscillospiraceae bacterium | reverse complement strand
ATATCGGCGAGGTGTTTGACTGGTTCGGCAAAGACATCGACATAAAAGACGACAAAGAAAAGGACGAGTATGCGCTGGTTTCGGTAAAGGTGAACCTAAACGCAATGAAATGTTGGACGCTGCAATACCTCGGCATGGTGGAAATATTAAGCCCAAGCCATTTGAGGGACGATGTTTTGAATACTTTAAATGGTGCGATTGAGCTATATAAAAGCTAGGGTTTCGCAACGCAAAAAAACACCAAAGACATTAATGCCTTTAGTGTCACCAAATAATTAGCTATTAATATTCGTCGTCTATCCGTAGTAAATCTTCCACATCAACCTCAAAAAACCGCGCAAGAACATACAGCTCTGTGTCTGTGACAAAGCGCTGTCCGCTCTCTATTTGCTGAATTGCATTTTTACCGACGTCTAGGCCCAAAAGCTGCAGTCCATCGGCAACTTCACGCTGGGATAGCTCTCGCAGCTTGCGATATCGCCTCACTTGCAGTCCACACCGATTTAATCTTCCGTCACTTTGCTTGTTTTTAAACATTTTTCACCCCGAAATGACATCCACTGCTGGTCATTTTCTTCAGTATATGGTATATTAGGGGTAAGATTGACACGAACTAGATGTCAAAACAAGCCTTGCTATTACTAGAAACGCAAAACCAAACCGTAAACGTCACCAGCAACATAATCAGAAAGAAGGTGTAATAATGCAATATTGTTCACAGTGTGGTACTCAGCTACAAGACAGCGACAACATTTGTAACAGGTGTCAAACGCCGACACGGTGTGGCCTGCCGCAAAATGATATCAGTCAAAGTGGGTATAGTGCTCCGCAAAATAGCGCTCCACCAATCACTCCTCCACAAAACAATATCATGCAGACCTTGAGGAAGCTAAAGCCCCAGGTTGTGATTGCGATTGTCATTATTCCCGCCTTGCTGATACGGGGGTTGTTGTTTGCCGGGCTGACGAGTGTTTTGTTTTCATCAGATGAAGGCGACGGAGAGATTTATTCTTCATCGTTATCACCGGACGAATACAGCGAAGGGGTTTATTTTTCATCGTCTACTTTACTGGTTGATGATTACATAGAAATAATAGACGAAGCATATAACAACGGTTCTGCAGATACACAGCTAAACGAACATCTGAACAAATTCCTTTTCGAGTGGAGGCATACTTCTTTTGAGGAAGGTCATATTCTGAATTATAGTTTTTTTGAGCCGCAGCTATATGATAACAGTTCAATAGATTATATTGGTGGTGGGGCAATAATAATAAAATACTTGGTTGAAACACAAGAAATCGTAGAAATTTCCACATTCTATGTAGACGACTTTACTTCAATGTCTAAAGGACATATTTTGAGTTCATTTAAAATGATGTTTGAATTGGTAGCCGCACCAATTTTGGATTCGACATCTACCTCTCGCTTAACGGACAGAGTAGAAGAATATTATTCTGGCGAGCTTTATATGGAAGAAAAGGACTTATTGTTTACAGAAACAATAAACAACATGGATTTTTATTTTTCCGAACAACGTTCTACTGGCGAGGCTTATGGCGATTATGCGGCTTATGACGATTATTCTGTAAAAGTAAGTATTATATTTCCCGAAGCTCTTGAGAAAAGTGGGCTTACGGCAGACTATTATGGAAGTGTGTATTACTAACACAAAACCAATGTGACCAGTTTTATAAACGGCATAAGTAATATCAGCCACTATAAAAAAGCGAGAGACTTTAAAATCTCTCGCTTTTTTATTGCCCGAAATCATTTGCGTTATAGCCGCTTGTACCATTTATGTCACGCTGTTTTTGTTACGCTAAATACAAAAGCAAGCATCGTTTGTTTTTGATTCACGTGACAAATTTTGAACAGCAAAAAATTCGGAAACAGAAATAAAAAAATCACGACTTCAAATCAAGAGAAACACAAACATTTATTCATGAAAACAGCTATATTACAAAACTATTTTTCTTATATTAAACTTTACAAAAACTACATTGTTATTAGAAATTTTTAGTGTTATATTTAGCTTAAATAAGTGTGTGCAACACTAAAATCACTTTTGAAAAACCATTACTTGTCACGTATATGGAGGCTGTGTATTATGTCGAAACCCAGAGGTATCGATGATGATTTCATTTCCGACTTAAAATCCGGGACGCTCAATTTTTTCTTTAAAAAAGTAAAGCTAGATCCTAGTCTAAAGCTTGAAATACGGCATGATTATATAAACATATATTACAAAGGCGGCAACCTTTTAAACATCTCTAAAAGAAAAAAAGGATATAATTTTCACTTTGATCCTAAGTATTGCCTGAAGAAAAAAGACACTAAAAACTACGATAAACTTAAAAACTTAGACTCATCTTGTACTGATTGTTTTAAAAACAACTTTGATCTCATGAAAAAAGAAATGGACTCATGGTTTTTAGGACATCCAAAACCCGAGAGAGATTTTCAGCATCAGCTACTGATACACAATCAAAATATCATAGATATCGAGTATCAATATCGTTTCGAAGTAAATAGTGCCACCGCCGATGGTAAAGCGTTATATAAAAACCCTCGGATAGATATGCTGTATTATAACGAAGGAACATTATATTTAACAGAGCTGAAATACGGTTGCGGCGCAATAGGCGGCAAATCTGGCATAAAACAGCATCATGAATACATGCACAAACTTATCGAAAACGATGACTTGAAAAAAGATTTAAAAGACTCTGTCGTCGGCATTTCATCTTCAAAAAACAAACTGGGCATAAGTGGGGTAAATCTATCTGCCGATGATATTAACAGCATAGAAGTACTTTTCTTGTTTGCTGATTATAACTTCAGAAGTAAACAGATACAAAACGCCTGTGCTGAAATGAATAAAGATCTAACAGCAAAATGTTTGCATATGGCCTCAAGTGAAACCAAAATAAACCCTGAAAAGTTTACGAATTTTTTTGATTGTGAATGTCAAAAGGCAATGTAACAAAACCAAAAACATCTGCAAAAATGCTACTTATGCAATTAAAGCTTTGCAAATACTTAAAAACCATAAAAGAGAAGTTGATAAAACGACACTTTGGAGTATGGTGTTAGGTGGTCAGGTGAAAAC
>CAYJIC010000139.1:0-3129 GCA_964370155.1 uncultured Oscillospiraceae bacterium | reverse complement strand
CATCAATGCGCACAGATGAATAATACTTAAGTGCACGACCACCGGCTGTTACTTCAGGGTTGCCGTATGTCACGCCTACTTTTTCACGTAACTGATTGATAAACACGCATACAGTGCCTGTTTTTCCGATAACACCTGTCAGTTTCCTAAGCGCCTGGCTCATTAGCCTTGCCTGAAGTCCCACATGAGAGTCGCCCATCTCGCCCACAATCTCTGCCTTAGGCACCATGGCCGCCACACTATCGATAACAATAGCGTCAATCGCACCACTGCGTACCAGCGCCTCGGTGATTTCCAGCGCCTGCTCGCCGGTGTCCGGCTGACTTACCAGCATTTCGTCTGTATTCACACCCAGCGCCTGCGCATAGCTAGGATCAAGGGCGTGTTCCACGTCGATAAACGCCACTTCGCCTCCATTTTTTTGCGCTTGTGCCACCACATGTAGCGCTAAAGTGGTTTTACCACTGGATTCCGGCCCAAATATCTCTATCACACGACCACGTGGCAGACCACCCACACCCAGTGCCGCATCAAGTGAGATAGAACCTGTGGGGATAGCATCCACCTGCATCGCCACGTTTTGGCCCATTTTCATTACTGCGCCCTTACCAAACGTCTTTTCGATATGTGCGATTGCTGTTTCAAGTGCTACTTTTTTATTGTTTTGTGCCGCCTTTGCCGGGGTTGGTACTACTTTTTTGTCTGCCATAATATTCCTCCTTAATACATATATAACTTTTAATCACTTTGCTTTTCATCTCTACTTAAACTATTAAAATCCCATTCCTTGACACGAGCATTTACGGCCGCATCAATTTCAAGCTCAAACAACAGCCTATCCAGCCGCGATAACTTAGGCAGGCCCGAGTCTGCCTCTTCATCATCCTTGGATTCTTTGTTGTTTACTTGTTCTTTGGTTTCCTCTTGCTCGCTTTGTATTTTTTCATCAAACGTATCTTCTATGGGTTCTTGCAATTCTATCACTTCAACTGGTTGAACCTCTTGCATTTCGTACACTTCTTGCATCTCGTGCATATCTTGATTTTCTTGGCTTTCTTGTTCTTCTCGGTCTTCTTGCTCTTCTCGGCTTTCTTGTTCTTCTCGGCTTTCTTGTTCTTCTCGGTCTTCTTGCTCTTCTCGGTCTTCTTGCTCTTCTCGGTCTTCTTGCTCTTCTCGGTCTTCTTGTTCTTCTCGGTCTTCTTGTTCTTCATACATTTCCTGCTCTTCCTGCATTTGCTCGGCAAAGAAATCTTCTGTAACTTGCTCTTGCTGGGTTTCTTCGTCTGCTTTTTCGTCCGATTCTACATCTACCTCTTCAATAAAGAACATACCTTCAACAATAGGTTCTTCAAAAAGAGTTTCTTCAGCATCCGATGCTTCCACCATCACTTCTTCGACCGGATCCACTGTTGGATCTTCCTGCATTTGCTCGGCAAAGAAATCTTCTGTAATTTGCTCTTCTTGTGTTTCTTCTTGCGTTTCTTCTTGCATTTCTTCTTGCGTTTCTTCAGTGGCAATTTCTTCTGCATCGCTCTGTAAAGTATTTGGTGCAACATTTGTGGCGTAGCTATCATGCATGTGTACAGAGATATCTTCTACTTTTTCCTCTAGGCTAAGCTCAAATACTTCTGAACTTTTTTCTGCGCTACTTTGATTTTCATCATTTTTCGGTATAGTTACACTTGCCACTTGAAGATTTATTTGAGATGTATGTTGTTCTTTTGGCGTATGTACAACTACTTCTCCATATGACTTTGACGAAAAAACACTAAATGAGTCAGGTGCCGCTTCTAATGCACACAGTAAAATCACCGGTATGAAAATGATAGTTTGCTCAAACTCTATCCCGCCCAAAAACACTGCTAAAAACACGCCCATCATTGCTACTCTGGCAAAACTAAGCGCATTATTTTCTCGCAAATAAGCTTTTTGTGACGCCACCGCCATCCATACAAACAGCGATATATATATTGCTATTGACATAGCTGCAATCGCTATATGTGTATTGATTTGTGCTAATGAATGTTGTATTTCCGGCAAAATAATACTATTATTATCCACCGTAATCGTATTACTATAAAAAAGTAGTAATCCACCTGCCAGCACAAAAATTGCTATTCCTGCCGGCAACATTTTAAGCCTTTCTTTGCCTCTAAGCAACAAAATAACATCTAGGCATATCGCTATCCATAATATCAAAACGCTTAGCGTCATCCATGCGCCAACAGCTGCTATCAAAGACAGCAAAACAAACTGCAATACTGCTTTTTTCCCTTCTTGCATGCGATAATTTCTTCTAGTGCGTATCCACAACCATAAAATAGCAATAGGTATCTTTATCGCCAAAACATTTAGCGGCGCTATTAAAAATAGCGGTATTAACAGAAAAGAAAATACTAGTGCATATATTGCTTTTTTCACACCAAAAACACGTCTTGAGCAAAAGTACATAAGCACTACAGCACTCAATACAAGTGCCTCAATCAACACCACAAGTATCGGCCAAAAATCTGACACGCCCAACATATCAAGCATCATAAAAACTATGCACAGCGCCCCATACAAACCTTTATAGCCCCATGTGCTTTGCACAAATATTCCCGGCTGTGCATCGTTTTGCACATATTCTTTTGCAAAATTATATATCATTCCTACGTCTGTTTGCGGCAGTGGCTCCCGAAGAAAAATATCTCCTGCCCACACCTGCAATCCGGCAAACAGCAACAGCAACAATATCACCGCTACTACTTCTGCGGTTTTTTTAGGTGCCGGCAACATCGCCATGAGCCAAAACAACAAACCGCTTGCAATAACGCCACCAAGAGATGCTACTGCAACCCCTGTCCAATTGAACGCATCACCTATAACTGTGGCTGAAAAAACCGACAAAAACGCAACACCAAAATACAGCACAGCAAAAAACCTGTTGAACGCTTTATAAAACTGCACTGTATTCGCTTGTAACTGTCTTTGTCGATCGCCCATATCCAACCTCGTCCATCTTTTCTGCATAAATCAGATTATATGGTTCATTAAACCCGACACAAACTCAAATCTATAGTGTTTAATCTGTAAAAAATACGCACCAAACGGCGGAAGCATGGCTCCCGCCGTTTTGTACGTACACTC
>CAYJIC010000138.1:0-3165 GCA_964370155.1 uncultured Oscillospiraceae bacterium | reverse complement strand
TTTTTGGGCAACGTCTATATTGTACTTTGTTTTATTGTGTATGTCAACTACTTTTGTCTTCCTTGTGTGAGTTTTTTCATTTTGTAAAAATATATACACATTTTTGCTACATTAAAGCGCTCCCAGCGCCACTTCCATCATTTGAGTAAAGCTTTTTTCTCGCTGCTCTGGTGTTGTTTCCTGGTGTAGTGACAATGAATCCGACACTGTAAGCACACACGCTGCTTTTTTGCCGCATACATTCGCGTTATGAAACAGCGCAAAACTCTCCATCTCCACTGCCTGGCATCCATACTCTTTTAAATAGTGCTGCCAAATAGGCTCTTTTGTGTAAAAAACATCCGATGAATGAATACGGCTTTCTATCAAAGGTATATTCAGCGCCTTTGCACTTTCATGCAAGCGCTGCACCAGCTCTTTGCTGGGTAGCATTATTTTATCCTCGCACCCATTTTGCTCTTTAGCATAGCTTGAGTGGCTGTAAGACTCGGTGGTAACCAGCACATCAAACAGCTTTAGCTCTTCGTCATATGCGCCACAAGAGCCTATACGAATAATCTCTTCCACATCATATTCTGTATACAGCTCATACGAATAAATGCCCATGGACGGCATGCCCATGCCACTGCCCATCACAGACACAGGTTTTCCTTTATATGTGCCGGTAAAGCCCAGCATGCCACGAATTTCTGTCACTTGTTTTGTATTTTCAAAAAAGGTTTCAGCTACAAACTTCGCCCTTTTCGGATCGCCCGGCATCAAAACTGTTTTGGCTATCTCTCCATTTTTAGCACCAATATGCGGTGTAGACATAACAAAACCCTCCCTGTGCTTTTTGTTTTTTTATTATACACTTTTTATCACATAAAGCATACCCATTTTTATCCGGCTATTTATCTTTTACTTTTCTTCCAAAACTTCTTCTGACATTTCCTCTTTTTTGTTTTTACGTTTTGAAATCAATGTCACCACCACTGTGAACACCACTAAAACTGAAATAGACACCACAAGGCCTAGCGGATTTTCGCTTACGTTGCTGGCGGTGTATCCAAAATACACATAAACTGTGCTACCCGGTAGCATGCCGAAAAAAGTAGCCAAAGCATAATGGTGATATTTAATACCGATTATGCCCGACAGATAGTTTACCGCGGCAAACGGAAACAACGGAATCAAGCGAACATACATCATAAAAACAAATCCGTTTTTCTGCGCTTTTTGTGTGGCTTTATCTATGAACGAGCCCGACTTTACATATTTTAAAATAACATCTTTACCCAGCAGTTTTGCTATACCATAAGATATATGACATCCAATGTTTGATGCAATAACCACCACCAAAAGTCCCTGCCAAAACCCAAAAATGGTAGGTGCTAAAAGTGTAAACGCCGACGCCGGCAAGGCAAACGTCACAGCAATAGCATATACAAATACATATATGATAAACGCATACGGGTTATCACCAATAGACTCTAAAAAGTCCAAAATCTCTTGTATTGGAATATACGACCTCAGCAAAAACACCGCTACCACAGCAGCAAGTGCGACCACAATTATCAGTATCTTTTTCTTCATGTTTTCCCTGCTTTCTGCTCATGTCTGATGATTTTGTACATACGTATCACACCTGTAATAAATGTAAGTGAATTGAAAACAGTCAAAATCAAAAATGCGTAGTCTGTTATCAGCATCATCAAGCTGAATGCAATAAACGTTTCTGTTCGCTCCATTATACCTATATCATAGTGCATACTTTTTTTGCCTTCATTTTTGAAAAGTGAGCCCGCCACCATAAATGTAGTAAAGTTAAACAGCACGCTCACAAAAAACAAAAGATATGCCAGCGCATTGTGTGGCAAGAAAAAATAAAAACCCATAATAATGGCAGCTTCCACCATTCTGTCAAACACAAGATCTAAGTAAGCGCCCAGCTTAGAGCTTTTACCCGTTATTCTTGCCACGGTGCCGTCCAGCACATCAAAAAGCCCCGAAATCCACAAAAGTATAAGCGCTATAAACGAGTGACCGTTTGCCAAAAACGCCGCAGATACCACACCCACAACAAACGCAATAGCTGTGATGGTGTTTGGATGCAGCTTAGAAAGCTTTGTTGTCACCACCAGTTTGTCCATGCTTGACTGAATACTACCCCTTCCTCTTGTGTCAATCATAATACCCCTCCACATACTTCTATGTCATTTTATCGTCTGACGATTTTTTTAAGCAATGCTTTTTGCCACGCTTTAGCTGTTTGTTTAAAATGTTCCAGCGCTACCGACTTCACTATTTCACCTTGTACGGGATATTGATATATCACCGACATAACGCCGCCTATCTTCATTCGCTTAGTTACCAAAAGTGACAGCACCGGCAACAAATCTCCTGCTTTTTCCGACACTATGCCTGCACCGATAACACGAGACTTTTTGTCCAGCACTACCTTCACATACCCTTGCCTATCGTCGTCGGCTTTTGCCCTGTCGTTATTTGATATCGGTAGCATATATGTATATCCATGCACGCCTTGTTCTTTAGCTTGAGCTTCTAAAAGACCCACCTGTGCCACTTCCGGCATAGTGTACGTAGTCCATGCGATGTTGTGATATGACGTTTTGAATTTTGGCGCCACCAAAGCGTTTCGCACCACCATAGACGCCTCATACCCTGCCGAATGAGTGAAAAGAAACTTGCCACGAACATCTCCACATGCGTATATGTTATCCACCGTTGTTTGCAAATATTCATTCACTTCTATAAACCCGCGCTTGTTTATGGCTATGCCTATATTTTCAAGATTCATGTTGTCGGTGTTTGGCTTGCGCCCAAGCGCCACCAAAAGCACATCACACAACAGCTCTTTTTCGCCATCCTCGGCAGATATCACCACCGCTGTTTGTCCGTCTTTTTCCAGCACTTCTTTTATTTCACTTTTTGTATAAATCTTCACGCCATCGTTTTCCATCGCCTCTGCCATTATCGGGAACGCTTCCGGCTCATCTTTTGAAAATATCTTATCGTCCCTTGTCACCATGTGCACTTCACTGCCTAAATGCGCAAAACCTTGGCCCAGCTCAAGGCCTATAGGCCCTGCACCCAATACCACCATGCGCTTTGGCAATGTATCCAGCTCAAAAATGCTTTCGTTTGTGTAATATTTTACTTTAT
>CAYJIC010000137.1:0-3176 GCA_964370155.1 uncultured Oscillospiraceae bacterium | reverse complement strand
GAATTCAGCCTCAAGCGCATTCAGCCTCAGGCGCAGAGAATGTGCCTATTTCAAGAAATCAAAAAATGACGCGAGGGCGCATATTGTTTATATGCAACCGAGCAGGCATTTTGCAGATGACGCCGAAAGAGGTGCGTTATCTGCAGCCTGAGGGTTATTCCCAAAGGCCTGCTGCCTTTATCTCTTCAATGTTAGCAAGATGCGCATCATATGACGCTTCAAAATAAAATTCTTTGTTCATGTCGGTGACGAAAAACAGGTAGTCTGTTTGAGCCGGCGCCACTGCCGCTTGTATGGCGGAAATACCGGGGTTACAGATAGGCCCTGCCGGCAGTGCCGGGGTAGTGTATGTGTTGTAATAGTCGTTATACCTGTCTACATCGCCTGTGATGAAAGGCTTTATTGCGCCTTCGACGTAGTTAATGGTCACGTCACTTTGTAACTGCATGCCTTGATCTAGGCGGTTATGAAACACCGAGGACACCATCGGCATCACTTCCACTCCGAACGACTCTTTTTCTATCATGGACGCCAGCGCCAGTATCTCGTTCACGGTGTATCCCGACGCCGCTATCTGCGCACGCAATTCTGTGTCTATACGCTGCTCGGTGGTGTTTAGCATGGTGCGGATAATATCATCCAATGTCGCGGTAGTTGCAAACTCATACGTCGCGGGGAACAAATACCCCTCCAATGTAAAACAACGGTTCACGTCCGGGGTGATTTCCGCTATCAGTGAATATGCGCTGTAGTCACCCTCTTGAGTAGCGGCTATCCACTCGTCTGTTGTGCATATACCCATTTCTTCCAGTGTCAGCCCGATACGCGCTAGGGTATACCCTTCTGGCACTACCAGTGTGAATGTGTCTTGCTGTGTTCCACTTGTCGCAGTGCTGCTCACACTTTGTGGTGTGGACGACGGCGCTATCACTGAAGATATTTCAGGCGTGCTACTGCTTGAGTCTATATTTACGCTACTTACTTGCTCGCTGTCTGCGCCTATTGTACATCCGCTTAATAGCATCATAAAAACCAACATACAACTGATTATTTTTTTCATTATATCTCCTTTTTCATATATCGCATTTATGGCAATTTCTGCCGCCACACAAGATTAATTTCAAGGTAATAACGATGTTCATTGTATCATATTTGTCTATCACGGTCAAAAACTGTATAATATATAATTAAGAAACAAAAGGCTTCTGCCGGATATGCGAGGATAGCATGGCACCTATACGTGTATTGCAGATTGTACCCGCCATGGATATGGGCGGACTGGAAACATTCATCATGAATGTCTACCGCAATATTGATCGCACTAAAATCCAATTTGACTTTTTATATCATTACACACGCACTTGCGCTTACGACGAAGAAATCCTTTCTTTAGGTGGGCGTATTTTCAAGCTACCTGTTCGGGAAGACAACCGTTTTTTTGCTTATTTCAAGGACCTTGACCGCTTTTTTGCCCAGCATCCCGAATACACTATAATCCACGGCCATTATAGCGGCTTTGGTGTTTTTTATAACCACTACGCTAAAAAACACAACGTCCCCACACGTATTTCACACAGCCACAACACTAACACCGAAAAAAGCCTGACGGGATTTATAGATGCTTTTCTTTCGTCTTTTTGCAAGTTTGGGTTTACACATAGGTTTTCTTGTGGCGTGAATGCCGGCAAGGCGCTTTACGGCAATCGAAGTTTCACAGTGTATCAAAACGGCGTCCAAACCCAGCGTTTCATATACAACGCCGAGCTGGCAGACGCCACTCGCAAAAAATGGAACATCCCCGCACAAGCTGTTTTATACGGTCACATCGGGCGCTTCACCCAACAAAAAAACCACGACTTTTTACTGGATATATTCGCTGAAATATTAAAAAAACAACCCGATGCACGTCTTATTTTAGCAGGCGGTGGCCCTCTTGAAGAAAAAGCAAAAGAAAAAGTGAAATCACTGGGGATAAGCTCATGCGTCATTTTTGCAGGCCTGCAAAAAGATACACCGGCTTTATACAACGCCATGAATTGTTTTTTACTACCCTCACTTTTTGAGGGTCTACCCGTTGTTTTAATAGAGGCTCAGGCGGCCGGCCTTCCTTGTTTTGTGTCCGACACTGTCGCACAAGAAGCCTCCATCACAGACAGCGTGCATTTTTTGCCTCTTGAAATAGGCGCCGTCGGCTGGGCAGACAAAATCGTTTCAGCTCCACTTGCTCGCGTCGATAACATGCAAAAAATCAAAGACGCAGGCTATGACATTGCCACATGCGCACAAAAGCTATCCGATTTTTATTTGTCTGAATCTTCTAAACATGTCCCATTCGGCACATAAATCAATTGACTTTTTTTACGCCGTGCTATATTATCATATAAGGGAATTATTTTTCCAAAAGTTTTGTTCACTACAATTAAATATCATGCTTACAAGTGGGCGGTTTTCACACCGCCTGAAAAGGGAAACAGGTGCAATTCCTGTGCGAGCCCGTCGCTGTAACAAAGGATATGCCGCAAAAACCACTGACTGTATAGTTGGGAAGGTGCGGTAAAGGTATCACCTTTGAAGCCAGAAGACCTGCTTGTAGCTATTTTCAAACAATGGCCACGTGGAACTGGCGGTTGTGCACTTGTAGCTCTTGTGCCTGCCGTTTTTTGTGGCAGGCTTTTTTGTTGCATCATGTCGGGTTTATCATTCCGTCATCGTGTATATATTTGTATATATTATTGTCAAAACACAGGAGGAAACAATGCAAAATTCATCAACAAAAAGTAAAAAAGTACTGCTCGGTGTACTGGCCCTTGTGGTACTGGTAGCTATTTTAGGCGGTGTATACTGGTCCACTCGTCCCGATACCGTCTCAGGTGATAAGGTCATCGAAGTAACCGTGATTACCGAAGCAGGCCAAAGCGAAGTACATGTTATAGAAACTACCGAAGAATATCTGGGCGACGCCTTACTGGAAAGCGGGCTTATTGATGGTAGCATGGGCGAGTTCGGCTTATTCATCACAACAGTAGACGGCATCACAGCCGACGACAGCCTTCAGCAGTGGTGGGCAGTGACTAAAGAAGGCACATTCCTTGAAACAGGCGCCGACACCACACCTATTTCCGACGGTGATGGGTTCGAGTTCACCTTAACCACAGGATATGAATAAACCCAGCTTA
>CAYJIC010000136.1:0-3182 GCA_964370155.1 uncultured Oscillospiraceae bacterium | reverse complement strand
TCAACGAGGTGGACGAGTAAGCGCAAGCCTTGTTTGATGAGCTGACACCCAAGTATAAGACTAAAAAAGGAGTGACATAGAAACTCAAAAGGCAAGCCCAAATGCTATGGGTAAGCAAGATGAATCATATTACAGCATAGATTGAAGAAGCCATATCTACAGAAATAATTCATAAATAAACAGCACGGACTCATACCACATTCGGTGTAAGTCCTATGCTATAATGATATCAAGGTAGGTGATAGGTATGGCAAACGCAAAAGTAAAACTCATCCGAATACTGGAAATCTTGCATGACACCGACGAGAGCAGTCCGTTAACTGCACTGCAAATCGGCAGAAAATTAAAGGCTTATGGAATTGACGCAGAGCGAAAATCTATATGCAGGGACATAAACATCTTAATTGATGATTTAGGTTATGATATAATCGCACCCAAACTCGGTGAAAGACATGGTTACTATATGGCAAGTCGAGATTTTGAGGATTGGGAGCTAAAAATTCTAATTGACGCTGTTTGGAGTTCGAAGTTTTTGACGAAAGACAGTGCTGATAAATTATTCAAGAAGCTCATGAATCTCACAAATGCTGAAAGTGCTAAAATACTCAGAACAGTTACACCGGTTAAAAACACGCTAAAGGGTAAGAGTTTCAGTACCAAGGGAAATATCGCAGAGCTGTTAAAAGCCATTAAGCATAATAAGCAGATAACTTTTCAATACACCTATACAGATACGGATTTAAAGCACAAATTACGCAGAGATGGTCATTGCTATATCATCAATCCCTATGCACTGATATGGCAGAATGAGCAGTATTATCTAATCGGGAATTATGATAAGTATAGTGATTTAAGTTATTATCGCGTTGACAGAATTAAAAATCTTACCGAAAATGGAAACCCATGCAAGCCGGCTACTGAGGTTTTGGGAGCTAATGCCGATATGCGTTTGGAGGAATATGTGCGAACTTCCCTCTATAATTACGGTGGCAAAAAAATAAGCCTTGAGCTTTTAGTAAAGAGTCATATGGTCGACGATTTGATTGACTATTTTGGTACTGATATAGCTTTTAAGAAGTGTGAAAATGGTTATCTTGTGACAGTAAATGTTATGGATAGTGATGGGCTTTATTATTGGCTACTGCAATATGAGCGTAATGTCAAAGTCATTTCACCTGCGAGTGTCAAAGAGAAGTTACTTAGTAAAGTGAAGGGAATTTTGGAATTATACGAAGAGGAGTTAATATTATGAAAGATTTCAAAAATAAAGTTATAGAGCATTTGTCTAATTATAAGGAAAATGTATTAAAGATTGACGAAAAAGGCCTTTATCGCAAAAATGAATATCGGCATATTTTACCTCTCAGTTACAAGCACAGTAATTTTTTAGCAGGTGTAGATTTACCGGCAGGCTTGCATTTACATATGTATGCTCACCATCTAAACTCATCACAGGTTATGTGTATCAATTTTTTTGCACCTCTCTTAAATAATGAAATGGGGCAAAAATTGTTGCTTGATATACTGCATAATTCTAATGTTTTAAAGATAGAGTCAAACACAGAGATTAGAAAAGCTCTCTTTGAAATGGTTGAAGATGCAAACGAGAATACAAACTTTGATTTTTATATTGAGTTGTCAAGTGGTGAAAGAATTTTCTTTGAAATCAAGTATACCGAAGATGGCTTCGGTAAAACTCATCCCGATAAAAACAGCCCTTTAAAGTATAAAAATAAGTGGGATAAGATTTATTCAGAGCATATAAAGAAAAGTTTGTTACTAAAGGACATGGACGAAGATACCTTTTATGCAAATTATCAAATTTGGAGAAACGTATCTTATATTCGTGATACAAGTGATTATGTGTTTTTTCTGTTTCCTTTTGAAAACAAAAAGGCTTGTAGCGATATAAATAAAACTATAAATTGCGATGATAAGTTTAGTTGTAATGTAAAGTCTATTGATTGGAAGAACATAGCAGAAACAGCTCTGAATTTAAGTGTAGGCACAGAATACCACAATCACTTCAAAGAGTTTTATACAAAATACTTGGCGTTTTAAAGGGAGTATGCCAAAAGACATACGCCCTAAACCTACTTACCACTTTTTATGTACCCTGCAACGCAAAGAATAACAAACAGTACAAACGGTAAAAAAATTATTATCAATCCCATTAGCATACTCACATTATAGGACATAGCACCTATGTGAAATGCAAAATAGGTGTACCCTACACCGCATGGAAAAGCAACAAAAATTTTAGTTGCACGGAATATTTTACTGTCCCCAAAAGTACCAAACAAAATCGCTTTTAGTGTTTTGAAAATCAAAATTCCATCAGTAATGCAGATAGCCAGTAAAATGATATTTAGCATATTCATATCCTCCTTTTAAATCAGTATAGCAAACCAAAAAGGACGGATATGGTATGAGCGAGGAGGAAATATATTGAATCATAAATATTTGAATAATAAGATAAACATTGTTCTCAGCTATGGATATAGCGATGAAGAAAATAATGCTTTGCAGGACAAACTACCCCAAAATTGCGAGCTGCTAAATGTCACGGATTTTTTTACTGATGTTCTTGCTGTACCATCAATTTATCAGTTTGTAAATCCATCGGCATTGACAGATGAGGAAATGCATCTGCTTATGCAATGCGCAGTAGAATTAAGCGAGGACAATTATGACGAGTAGCAGGTGGGTAATTCATCGAGTGGCCTTGAAAATGAAAAAAGAAGTAGTGGTGCCAGAGGGAAAACTAAACGTGCACCTGCAAAACATCATGCCGGGTAATCGTATTAATTTCGGTAGCTACGATGCACTTGAGATAGGTGCTGGCAGCACCACCGACAGCTTGTTTGACACCTCGGCAAACGAGATTGTTTTGCCATCGGATGAGATGAATATTGTTGTCGCTACCAAAAGACCGTTTGCCTGGTTATAGGTACTATTTGCGTTTAGCCTTTAGCATTTTGCATGCGTAAATATTTCCCATTACGTACACATTACGTACGCCGGTGCTTTTTGTTAAGATTGAAAAATCGTAAAATAAAGTGCAAACATGCTTTGCACCCAAAATATATCGCTATAACAAAAAATCCACCGACAAAAGTCAGTGGATTTTGGTCTGAGTAACCATAAGGGGCATGGGAAAATTTCGTATTAATGCGAGTTTA
>CAYJIC010000135.1:0-3212 GCA_964370155.1 uncultured Oscillospiraceae bacterium | reverse complement strand
TGATGGTACTGAACCTGGCAGGTTTTCATGGGTTATTCAATCCTTTGATGCTAGGCTTTATCACAGGCGTTATCGCCGGCGATCCTGCACTTGGTTTGCAGGTTGGTGCTACTTGTGCATTGCTTGCTCTGGGTTTCTACACTTATGGAGGCGCTACCACACCGGATTATAACGTGGGTGCTGTTTTTGGTGTATTTGTTGCTCAGCAAACTGGCGATGTAGAACAAGGTATCGTTATTGGTTCTGTAGTTGCATTGTTGATGTCCCTGTTTGACATCGCTGGCCGTGCTACCACCACCGTGTTCCAACATGGCGGCGACCGCGCATTGGCTCGCAGAGATCTTGCATCTTTCGAAAGATGGCATCTTGCCGGTACTATTCCTTGGCTACTAGGCCGCGCTATCCCCGTGTTCATTGGTATGCTGTTTATCGGTCAATATCAAGTTATCGGTGATTTCGTTGCTAGCATTGCTTGGTTCCAAAACGGTCTTAGCGTTATCGGCCGTGCCCTACCTGCTGTAGGTTTTGGCTTGCTTCTTAGCTACATGGATATCAAAAAATACTGGATGTACATGCTACTTGGTTATGTTGCATTGGCATATGCCGGTGTACCTACCATGGGTCTTGCCATCATCGGTGTTGCCCTTGCCGGTATTTTCATGATGAACCAAAAAGCGTTTACCAAGAAGGAGGAAGCATAATATGGCTAGAACAAATAATAAGCTTTCTGAAAAAGCAAAGAAAAGCGCTAGCAGTCGCCACAACTGGGCACTGCAATGGTGCTGGAACTACGAACGTATGCAAGCTTCTGGTATGGCATACGCTATGGCTCCCGTTATGAAAGAATTGTATGACAACGACGAAGAAGTTTGCCAAAACTTAGAGCGTCACATGCAATTTTATAACAGCCATCCCGGTGCTTCTGCCGTTATCATGGGCGCAGCTGTTGCCCTTGAAGAAGATTATCAACCTGAAATGTCCGATAGCATTAAAGTTGCTTTGATGGGCCCCTTGGCTTCCATCGGTGACACCATCCAAGGTGTTTTGGTGCAACCTTTTGCTTACATCATGTCAGCTTCTCTTGCTAACGAAGGCAACTTCTTATCACTAGCTGTCATCTTCTTGCCCTTCTTCCTACTGTGGTTAGCTCGTTGGCCTGTGTTCAACTGGGGCTACAAACGCTCTGTTCACATCATCGAAGATATCAGTGGCGAAACCGACTTCAACCTTATGCGTGAAGCTGCTTCCATATTAGGTCTCACCGTGGTCGGTGGTTTTGTTCCCAGTATGGTTGGCGTTTCCTTGAAGTGGACTTATGTTGCCACCATCGAAGGTGTAGAGCAAACAGTTGCTTTGCAAGACACTCTAGACGGCATCTTACCCTTCTTGCTACCCATTTCTTTTGTGGCCCTGTGCTATTGGCTGCTTAAGAGCCGCGGCGTGAAACCCTTTACCGTTATCGGTATTGTGGCTGTTATCGCTTTCGTTTGTGGTGCTTTAGGTATCATGTAATGGTAGGCGTAGTATTAGTAAGTCACGGAGGCATGGCTGAAGGGGTTTACTCTTCAGCATCCATGCTGGTACCTGATCTTTCTCAGGTGGCACATTTAGGGCTATGGCCTGAAGACAATCCAGATGAATTTCAAGCTAAAATAGAAGCAAAAATCAAGGAAGTAGATACCGGTGATGGCGTGTTCGTTTTAGCGGATATGCTGGGTGGCACACCTTGTAACCGCGCTATTTACACCATTGGTGAGAAAGTCAAACTTTTATGCGGCCTTTCTCTGCCAATGTTATACACCTTGCTTTCTGCCAGAGAAATTCACGAAGACTTAGGCGATTTAGTCACTGAAGTGATGGAGGAAGCAAAAGACGGTATTGTCTTTGTGAACGATTTGATGCAACAAAATTAAACCGTATGAGGTACCTAAAATGGTTAAACATCTACGTATCGACAATCGCATGATCCACGGCCAAGTAGCTGTGGGCTGGCAAAAGTACATCAATGCCAAGGCTATTATTGTGGTAAACGACGATGTGGCAAAAGATCCCATCCAAAAGATGGCTTTACCTTTGGCTGCACGTGGTTCTAAAGTGTTAGTCGTTAGTGTTGACGAGGCAGTTCAATACGAAAAGGATCATCCCGATGAGACCCTTTTCATGATTGCTAAGTTCCCAACTGATGCATTACGCATTCTGGAAGCTGGCGTTAAAGTGGAAACCCTGAATGTTGGTAACGCGGCACCTATTGCCGGTACTGACTATGTCATGGTAACCAAATCCAGCGCCGCCACTAAAGAAGACGCTGTAGTATATCGCAAAATTGCTGAGCTTATGGGTGGTTCCTTATCCAGCCAAATCACTACAACACAAAGCAAAGTGGACTTTCTTGAAGCAATGAAAAAAGCAGGCTTATAATATCCTGCCAAAGTAAAGTACACATGGCCACTTCGTTTTTCTCGAAGTGGCCATTCATTATAATAGCACTATATTCTTTCTATATTTAAAAACAAGGCGGATCGTTATGCAATTAAAAATTTCAAAGCAGCTGAACAAGCTCTTAGGTATTATGCTGGCTTCTATGCTACTGTTACTTTTTGGTATTTATTATTTTTCCGGCGAGTATCCCGATCTTAGGTGGGTTTTCATCGGTTCTTTTGTTGTTGTCGGCATGATAATGTTCATAATATTCAAATGGCTTGAAAACAGATGGGATAAAACTGTCATCACAAAAATGGCATCCTCCGGCAAAATAGCCCTTGCTAATATCAAAACTGCCAAACAAATCATGCCCATGCGTGACTCCGGTTTTACATCATATTGGCTTTATGAATTTGAAGCAGATTTGTATGATCCCAAAACACACAACAAAATTGAAAAAACATTCTACGAAAAGATGACTAAATCCACTACCTCCATTCCAAACGGTAGTGTTTATGTAACGTACGACGAGAAAAAACCAAACCAAATATTTATCATTCCAAACGTTTTGCTTAGCCATTTACCACAGCTGGCTTCCATTGTCTCGCAGTATGAGCGAGATGAAAAAATAAAAGTTAAATACCTCAACGCCTACTATGATAAAGGCATGGTTGTTGAGACTTTCCGTAAAGCTATTAAAGAAGAGCGTGAAAAGAAAAACAACACATTACAAGAGATGGAATAAGTTTGAAAGGACTGTTCATAATTATGAAAATCGGAACTGTAGGCAC
>CAYJIC010000134.1:0-3239 GCA_964370155.1 uncultured Oscillospiraceae bacterium | reverse complement strand
ATAAAATCCACTCAATTGGCACATGCTTTAAATGTGTCTTTGCGTAGCGTGAAAAACTATGTACGTGACATAAATATTCTACACCCCAATTTGATATCTTCTTCTAAAATAGGATATGCAATAGATATACCCAAAGCGAAAGACATTGTAGAATCGCACACATCTGCTATACCACAATCAAGCCATGAACGGACAAATTTCATCATTAACATACTTATTAAATCATCAAAGCCAATTAATGTGCATGATATTTGTGATGAGCTTTACATTTCTTTGTCTACACTGCGCATTGATTTAAATAAAATCAAAAAGAAAATTGCTGAGTTTGACTTAAAACTTGTTTTACAAAAAGAAGAAATCGAGATTTTGGGCAAAGAAAAAAATAAGCGAAAACTCTTCAGCTCGATTTTATATGATATGAGTAATGTGAATTTCATCAGCTTTAAAACCATGCAAGAGGCTTTTTCAGATATTGACATTTCCTTTATAAAACAAACTATTGTTGACACTTGTAATAAGCATCACTATTTTGTTAACGACTATGCACTTGTGAATTTGATACTGCATGTTACTATTTCTATAGACCGCATAAAAAACAACAACATAAGCTATCCTGCCGTAGCGGCGCCAAGTGACGACGAATGCCCTACGACTAATTTGGCGAAAGAAATTGTCAAAAAGCTGGAAGAAAAATTCGATGTTATGTATTCTGAAGGCGAAATATATGAGCTGAGCTTACTGATTCTTTCACGAGCCACTACTATAGATTACAAAAGCTTGAACGTGGAAAATCTAGAGAAGTATATCGGCTCGGATTGCATGGTGCTTGTAAAAAAGCTGATAGATGTTGTAAGCGAGTATTATTATATCGACTTGACCGACCCTGATTTTTTTGTTAGATTTGCACTGCATATCAGAAACCTATTAATTCGATGTGAAAATAATTATCTGTCAAAAAACCCCTTGGCGGAAGGCATAAAAACCACATATCCGCTTATATATGACACTGCTGTTTTAATGGCAAGCTTGATAACAAAGCATGTCAACATCGAAATTAATGACGATGAAATCGCCTATATTGCCTTTCATATTGGAAGCGCTTTTCAGACTCAAATAACCCTTAGCTCAAAACTTTCCGTGGTGATATATTGCCCAAGTTATTATGACATCAACAGCTATATCACCGAAAAAATATCCGAGCATTTTTCGCACGATGTTTTAGTCACGCATATAGTCACCGATGAAAGCGAGCTTGCTAGTCTTAGTACAACAGATTTAGTGGTTGCAACAGTTCCGGTAAACAAAGTGGTTCTTGTTCCTATTGCCAAGGTCTCGCTGTTTGTAAATGAAAGCGATTTAACTACCATAAGGCTGCAGATAAAAAAGATAAAAATGCAAAAAAAGAAAGAGGCCTTTCGCAACAATATAACAACATTAATTAAGCCGGAGCTATTTAAAGTATCTGACAGGCAATTTGATATGTATAGTTGTATCCACCATTTGACGTCTAGGCTTGAATCAATGGGATATGTGGATGAGAAATTTGAAGCCGATGTCATAGAAAGAGAGCGAATGTCCAGCACAAGTTTTTCGCAAGTTGCGATACCGCATTCTATGCAAATGAATGCCCACAAAACCGGTATATGCACTTTGATTAGTAAAAAAGGGGTGCAATGGGGAGAAAATCGTGTTAATTTGATTTTACTTTTGTTTTTCAATAAAGCCGACAGAGCTTTGTTTAACGAAGTGTTTGATCCCATCACCATGATATTAAGTGATGCTACCAATACATCAAAGTTGATTGAATCCAAAAACTATGAAGAGTTTATTGATTTAATAGTATCGCTATATAAAGAATGATATTTCGATGTAAAACATGCTATTTCTGATTTATTTATAAAAATCAGGCATAGCATAAAAAAGGTTTGCTTTCACTACAAAACGAGTGAAAACAAACCTTTTTTGCATCCAATATTACGCTGTCAAAAAACAGCCGAAAATACACAGTCTTAATATTCATGCTAACGTGCTATTCAAGACATTTAATGGGTTATTTATATATTGACATAGCACCTTTGAAAATGTTATTATTTTTTTTATGCGAAATTATAATAAAAGAGGAAATTTATGTTGAAAAATCTCAAACAAGAGTGGTTCGGGAATGCACGAGGCGATTTATTGGCAGGAATTGTCGTATGCATGGCTCTAATTCCTGAGGCAATTGGATTTTCTATTGTCGCCGGAGTTGATCCTATGGTCGGAGTCTTTGCATCGTTTATGATATCTGTAATAACAGCCATTTTCGGAGGCAGAACCGGTCTGATTTCTGCCGCAGCCGGTGCTACGGCACTTGTTCTAGCAAGTCTTGTCGCTACCCACGGCATAGAATATCTATTTGCCGCGACAGTTTTAACAGGAATAATTCAAATCATTCTAGGTATTTGTAAAATCGGAAATCTTATGAAGTTTATTCCAAAACCGGTTATGATTGGTTTTGTAAATGCACTGGGAATTTTGATGTTTCAGTCTCAAATACAACATTTCCAAGGCTCATATATATTGATAGTTTTAGGGCTTATCGGAATTGCTATAATTTATGGACTGCCGAAGCTAACCAAGGCTGTGCCTTCTCCTATTTTCGCTATAATAATTCTCTCTTTAATTGTTTGGATTTTTAAAATCGACATCAAAACATTAGGTGATATGGGCGAAATTTCGGGTTCCTTTGTTGCTTTTCACTTTCCACAAGTTCCATTCAACTCCGAAACTTTAAGTATAATTTTCCCTTACGCTATTTCAGTTGCACTTGTTGGTATAGTTGAATCACTTTTAACAGCACAATTAGTCGACGAAATGACAGACACACAGAGTAATAAAAATCGTGAATGCATTGGTCAAGGTCTTGCAAATATTGGAGCCGGATTTTTTGGTGGCATCGCCGGATGTGGCATGATTGGCCAGACAATTACCAACCAAACTTATGGTGGTCGTGGCAGGCTTTCAACCTTACTTGCCGGCGTTTTCATGCTTGGCTCTATTATACTGTTAAACCAATTTGTAGTACAAATCCCTGTTGTTGCTTTAGCATCAGTAATGGTTGTAATCTCATTTTCAACTTTTAACTGGAAGTCATTAAAACGCATTAAAACCGTTCCAATCACAGACACACTTGTCATGCTTTGTACTGTTGCCGTAGTGCTATTTACTCACAACTTGGCTTTTGGCGTAGTAGCCGGAAC
>CAYJIC010000133.1:0-3306 GCA_964370155.1 uncultured Oscillospiraceae bacterium | reverse complement strand
GGCTTTCCTAGGAGGGATGACGCGTGAACGAAGAAGGTGGCGGAAAAAAGAAAAAGGGCGGTAAAAAGTCGTTTGATATAATGACCCTTATCGGCTTGATTTTAGCTTTTGGCCTAATGGTATTCGGCATTGCGTTTACGACACCACCCACTGAGCCGGTAAGCCCGGAGGAAAATAGGGACTGGTACACCGATGCCGACTTTGAAGAGGCTATGGAAGCGTACGAGGAATCTGTAGCGAAATACGAAGTAGAACTCGTGAAGTTTGAAGCGCTGGGTGGCTTCCGCATCAATAACGTGGTGGATAGCTTTATTGATGTTCCATCGCTTGCTATTACCATTGGTGGTACATTTGCGGCTCTTATGATTGCGTTTCCGCTTTCATCAATATTAAAGTTCCCAAAATGGATTATGATTTGTTTTTTACCAAATAAATATGATCCTTCAGAGTATATTGATCAAATCATTGATTTTGCTAAAGAAGCTAGGGTAAAAGGTCTGCTTTCTTTGGAAGATAAACTAGCCACGGCAAACGACGAGTTTTTACGTTCCAGCCTGATGCTGGTTGTTGACAGTGTGGAGCCGGAAAAGGTGCACGATCTACTAGAAGCAGAGCTTGAAAAAATGAGTGATCGCCACGGCGAGGGTAAAACTTTTATGGAACAAGGCGGTGGTTTTGCACCGGGCTTTGGTATGATAGGTACATTGATAGGCCTTGTTAACATGCTTAAAGACATGAGTGATCCCAACGCCATCGGTCCCGCCATGGCAACGGCTTTGCTTACTACATTGTACGGCTCGATGATAGCCAGTGTGTTTTTCAGCCCACTCGGAAACAAACTTCAAGTGCGTCACGACGAAGAGTATTTGTGTAAAGAGCTAATTTGTCAGGGCGTTGAAGCGATACAAGCGGGTGAAAACCCGAAGTTTATTGAAGAAAAACTGAACTTACTTGTCGTGCAAAAGAAGAAAAAAGGCAAAAAAGGCGCAGCCGAAGCTGAAGCTGAATAATTAAAAATACGAGTAGCTTTTAGTGGGAAAGGCGGTGAAACACCTTGGCAAAAAAACCTAAACCACCGGGCAAGAAGTATAACTTTATGGACACGTACGGCGATATGATGACGCTGCTGATGTGTTTTTTCGTGTTGCTTTTCGCAATGAGTACAGTGGAGGAAGAAAAGTTTACCGCTTTTGCCGGCGCGTTGGCGCAAACGTTTGGTGCGGCGCCTGCTACGCCAACAGAACAACAAAGCACAGAGGCCGCTAGTGACGTGGCCACGGGCGAGGAATCGCCAACAGGTGATTTGGCCACAGACCCTGACCAAAGCATGCCCATGGAATTTTCCAATCTAGCCGAGGCGGTTGAGCAGTATATTGCAGAAAACGAGATGGACGGCGAGGTAAGTGTGCAAGTAAGTGAGAACGGTGTTATTTTTATCCGTATCAGCGACAACTTGCTTTTTGACGGCAATTCATCTTCTTTGCGCACACAAGCCGAAGAATTTTTAGATTTTCTCGGTGCGATGTTCGTATCACTTGAAGATGAAATATATCAAATCAAAGCATTAGGCCACACGGCGTCCATTCCGGGCGATGGCACAGACGACCGGATTTTGTCGGCAGAAAGAAGCGCGCGTGTTGCCAGCTACTTTGAAAGAAGTGCAGGATTTCCGCCATACAAGCTATTGGCGACGGGATATGGCCGTCACTACCCAATAGGTGACAACAGCACAGATGAAGGACGTGCTTTAAATAGGCGTGTAGACCTTGTGGTTGTTGGCAACGATCCGGACACATTGATGGCAGCTTTGGCCGAGTCTTCGCAGGTATATTTCCCGGATGATCAAACTGAGTTCTTTGAAGGTCCACCCGAGGAACTGCCCAGCTCCACCATTGCAGACCTACCTTCAGGGCAGGTATCAGGGCTTGACACTTCAGACTTGACCCCGGAAGAGGTAGAAGGAATCCAAGACGTAATTGATGACTACACAGCTCAGGAAGAAACAGGAACCACAGATGTAGGGACGGGAGATGTAGGTGTTACAGACACAGCAACTACCGACACTGCCACAGATGTAGCTACTGATGCAGCTGGATAAATAAGCATGTGATTTAAGAATACAGCGACAAGAAAGGGGAGATAGTGTGGCCGAGGTATTAAGCCAAAATCAAATCGATGCGCTTTTGAACAGTATCTCCTCGGGCGATGAAGTAACGAATGATACTTCTGCTGGTGGAAACATAAAGGATTATGACTTTAATTCACCCAAGAAATTCACCCGGGAACAGCTAAGAACTGTTGATAGTTTGCACGAAAACTTAGGACGAATTTTATCTTCTTATTTTTCCGGTATTTTACGAGTTTTTTGTGATATCAGTGTGATGCAAGTTGAAGAACAAAGATATTATGAATACAACAACGCTTTACCGGACATGGCTCTGATAGGCTTGGTAGACTTAAAACCTGCCAATATGAACTTGCCTGACTCCAACTTAATGCTGGACATGTCCAATAATTTGTCGTTCTTTTTGATAGAGAGGCTTCTAGGCGGAATGGGAAGCGGTGGTGTAGTACAAAGGGACTTTACAGACATCGAGCTTGCCATAATGGAAGATATTTACAGAAAAATTACTGAGTATTTGCTGGAAAGCTGGAAAGATCACCTGGATGTTACGGGCGAGCTTAGCAGCATGGAAACTAACCCAAGGTTGATTCAAGTATATGCGCCGGAAGATATTGTGGTCATTACGGTGCTAAGCGTAAAGTTACGGGATATGGAAGGCACGTTGTCTATATCCATACCGGCCATGGGACTTGAGGCGTATTTTGGAGAATTTGTTTCAAAATATGCCAGGACTGCCCACAAAATGAATAATGTGCGGCTGGATAATATGCGACAAGACCTGATAAAAAAGAGTTTGGATGAAGCTAGTCTTACCATGAAAGCTGTTTTTGATGAAACCACTATGGACGTGTCAGATGCACTTAGACTTAAGCCAAATGATATTATCCCGTTGTCCAAAACGTTGAACGGTATCATAAGAGTGGAAGTGGATAATTCGCCATGGTTTTCTGCACAACTTGGTTTTTCGAGAAATAGAAAAGCTGTGAAAATCATTGAATTGCTCGAGATTCCAAAAGAGGATGATGAGGAAGAAGAGCGTGAGGATGAGCAAATAGCAGAGATATCTTGAAATTGATGTACGATTCAGTGTAGAATAATAAGTAATATTAGAGTTAGCCATTGAAGGGGAGTTTTGTCTATGGGGACAAATGAAGCAGGCGCTGGAAACATGATTCTTTCTC
>CAYJIC010000132.1:0-3573 GCA_964370155.1 uncultured Oscillospiraceae bacterium | reverse complement strand
CTAGCAACTTGGCATATTTCATCGCTGGATGTGAAGTCTGTCAAAGACGATATCCGGCTAATTTGCGTGCTTTTTGCCCAACCATAAAACTTAAAGTAATATTCTTCCCATTTCATGATAATATCAAAGCTCCTCTCCTGAGTTTTGACTCTTTTGTGTAAAATGAGTTGTCTTCTTTGTGTATTTATAACAACTGCTTATAAATTAACTCTATTGTAAAATCCACCGTTGTCCGTCAGGCATAATTTGTATGATACCGGGGAATTTTTCCAACACTTCACCGGTGTTTATATCACGCACAATGACTTCTTCGTTATAATTAGGATTTTCGTACCATGTGGAAAAGTAAAGTTTGTCTCCATCTCTGAAATATAAGCTATCACGGTTATTAATATCAAAGCTACTCTTTTTAGGATATATAATCTCAAATTTATTTTCGTCACCTTGCCTTATAAGCATCAGCGGAGAACTTTCAAGCGATAAATTATAACAATCTTCCACTTCGCAAAGTTCTATAGCCACTATGGTTTTATAAGACGAAAAATCCTCACTAAGCTTTACTATATTGATTTTACTACTGATAAAATCCACCATTGAAATTACAATTCCATCATCGTAAAGAGGTCTGCCAAAATAATGGCCGTTTTTCGGCTTTATTGGTTCAAAAACCTCACAGGTCGGATAATGGATAAATAGCAGTTTATTTGATTTTATTTCATGTCCGTTTTTAAACATTTCCTCAGCTTCATATAAATCCCCGTGGCAATAGTCGGTGCCGTAATACCATTCACTGCTACCTCTAACTTGTTCTATATGAGTTATTCCTTGTATATCTATTTTTTTAAACATTCTTTTTACTCGACTTCCTCGTAACTTTCCTTGAACCACATATTTGCACATTTAGCAAAGTAGTTTAAATCATCTTTATCAAATTCATTGAAATCAATTTCTTTTTCACCGTAGATGTGTTTGCTGTGCCATATAGGTAGTAATTTACAAGCTATCACGTGTTTGTTTTACGGTCTGACCTTCAAAAATCATAAATATATTAGAAGTTGAGGATTTATCTTTATTTCTTTAAGTATGCGTCGATTAACTTTAAAAATAACTCTTGCGTTTCGTCGTCCAGTCCACCAAATTTATCAACTAACACTCGTTGTTTTGATGTTAATGGCAGTTCTTTGGTGTGATATTCAGAAAAAAACTGGGACAGTGATATGCCAAATGCATCGCATATGGACTGAATAGTATTGACAGTTGGGGTAGTGCCGCGTTTTTCGATCAAAGATATCGTGTAGTTTGATAGTCCGGCCTCTTTGGATAGGCGATATTTTGTCCAGTTACGGTCATGCATTAGCTTTAAAATACGTTTGTTTATATCCATGTTGTACCTCCCAGTTGCTATTATTGTAGCCTAAAAAGCGACTGCAATAGTATATCAAATATGTGTAATATATACACTATTATAATAGCATAAAGATGTCGTCAAGCATTTAAAAACAGACGTATTTGTGGCATGATATAGCCGTAAAAACAATTTGACATTTTTAATAATATGACCTTAAATTGAGTATGTTTAGCATAAAGCTGAGAGGAAAATATGAAAAGAGTAGTAACAATAGTTTTAGTGGTGGTTGTATGCTTAAATCATGCTATGTGAAATGTATTGTATTTGTATATTGAATGTGATACAATATATTAAAACAGGAGGCGATATTATGGCTAAAACATCGGTTATTAATATTAGAACAGAAGCGGAAACAAAAAAACAAATAGAAGCACTTTATGCCAGTTTTGGAATTACGGTGTCGGATGCGGTAAATATTTTCTTTAACCAATCGTTAATGCAAGGCGGCTTACCTTTTGCAATGCAATTGCCTAAACCAAATGCGGAGACTATCGCCGCCATAAAAGAGGTTGACGAGATGATTCGCACCGGTTCAGGAAAAAAGTATAACAGCGTTGATGAACTTTTTGAGGAGTTGGATGCGTGAAATATCAAGTAGAGATATCATCGAAGTTTAAAAAAGATTATAAGCTGGCACAAAAAAGAGGTTGTGATTTATCTTTACTAAGGAAGGTGGTAGAAATTCTCGCAAATGGGGATAGCCTACCTGAAAAATACAAAGACCACGCATTGAGTGGTGACTTTCTTGGATGTAGAGAATGTCATATCACACCGGATTGGTTGTTAATATATCGCATAGAAAAAGATGTTTTAATTTTAGCATTAATCAGAACAGGTACACATAGCGATTTATTTTAAAGCTATGACGATATAGGTCGTGGAGTAAAAGGGACGGTTCGCCGTTTCTTTTTTTTGTTCTTGACAAAATATACCATAATTGACTCAGTAGGTTGAATATAGTGTAATGTAATTAGTTGCACCATGAAAACGAACTTTTTAAGCAGTTGATACTCTTTGTGTCAGATGATTTAGGGGTAAAGCAAAGTCAGAAGTAGAAATTATGAATAATACTTTAATAAGGGAGCAGCTGGAATGAAGTAAGGGAAGGTATTTTTTTGCAAAGGAGATTGCCGCAAGTGGTTTTTGATAGCTGAAATAATAAGCATGTTATATAAGTGGATAGCAATATTTTTAAAAGACCTCTTTTAGGGGTCTTTTTATTTCGAGTTGTAATTCCTTTCAGTTTAAACCTAAACAACTTTCTGTTTGGACTGTATAGACAAAAACCCACGACCTATCGTATAATGCGTTCAAGGTTATCTCACATGCAAGAAATAGCCAAAAAATTGATAGGAAAGGAGATTTATAATGGGCTTTAAAACAAAACATGGTAAGATGATAGGCTGTATCGAAAAAATGAAAAGCAAATATAACCGATATCATATTGGCATCGTGTATGGAAACAATAAATATCTCTGTGAGTATATCCATGCCCAAGAATACAATTAGATGTTTTCATTTATATTACATGACTTTTAAAAATGAAGCTGTTTACACTATACTTCAGTAACTATATATATAATATGTTATTGTTGTACAAATAACGAATAATACGTTGAAAAATCGAGCTTTTTATGGTATAATACAGATAAGATTATACCATCTGATAATATTATATAGAAGTAAGATACTAATGAAAGGATGGTGTATACCATTGAGGAAACAAAATTATAAGATTATGCTACGTAGTTATCCTGATGTTTTGGATATTAAGGATATAGCAGATATACTGCGTATCAGTACGAAAACAACATATAAACTACTAAAAAACGAAGATATAAAACATATAAAGATTGGGCCTGCATACCGCGTTCCTAAAGTATATATGCTGGATTATCTGTATAGGAAGGAGGCCCATTGTGGTTAGTGGACATTTACAAACTAAAAACGGGATATATCAATGTGTCCTTAATTATAAAGATGCAAACGGTAAGCGAATAACGATATCACGCACAACAGGCCTACCCATCAAAGGAAATAAACGGCAAGCCGAAAAGATGTTGACTGATTTGCGGATAAATTTCAACGTAGAGGATTTAGAGCCAAAGACAAACGAAATTCTATTTTGCGACTTTATGTTATATTGGCTTGAAATCAAGAAATCA
>CAYJIC010000131.1:0-3590 GCA_964370155.1 uncultured Oscillospiraceae bacterium | reverse complement strand
TGAACCCAGACAAACAGAGTCAGAGTCTGCCGTGCTACCATTACACAATTCCGCAGCGCAACATTTATTATATTATCTGACAGCTAATTTGTCAATGCGTTTTATGCACAAAACCTATAAAATTAAAACACATACTACACAGGCGGTTTAGTCCGATTTTGTTCTTTTTCGAGGAAACTGTCCAGCTGGCCGTTGTTTTGCAAGTGCTTAATATCACCTAGCATGTCGTCATAAAACTCGCGCATTTCAGCAAGGCTGACATTGAACCGTATATCATCGTTTGAAAAAAGCATGTCGTCGTATTCCATGTACTCCGAAAGCCGTGCGTTTGCTTCAGTATCGCTGTATGGCTGCGTGAAAATAGAGGTAGCACGCGGTATATCGATGGTTTTTTTGTTTATGCGCTGCGCTGAGGAAAGAAACCGAAGCCACATGGACCAGTCCTCATGCGCGTGCATGTCCTCGGCAAGGCCGCCGTGTTTTTCGTATAAACTACGCTTGAAACACACGCTTAAAATAGGGATTTGGCACATTTGCGACATGGTGAACACATCTAGCCTATCGAAATGTATCAGCTCTAAATCGGCCAAAACCAGCGGAGTGCCCTTGTTTTGGCGCACGGCTACCGAAGCGCCCAAAACAAGATCGGCATCGGGGTGCAAAGCCGCCTCGGTGGCCATGTATTCCAGGTGATCGGGATAAAAATAGTCGTCGTCGTCCAAAAAGTTGCAGTATTCACTTTTTGCCATGGACAGCCCGAGGTTGCCGGCTTTACTGCGACCTATCGGCGTTTTTGTGGCGTGGTATTCGATAGGAAGATGCGAAAACTCCGCCTTTACCATGCTTTGGCTGTGTGGCTCGCCGTCCTCGATGATAATCACCTGCGCTGCGGGGTATGTTTGGTTTTCCACGCTTTGTAAGGCATGGCGTAAAGCATCCGTGCGTTTGTGTGTGCGGATAACCACGCTGATGGCGGGCAAGTTTTCGGCAGACTGAAGAGGATAATCGCCACGTGAAAATGATAGCGCGGTGTCTTTGGTTTTCTGCATGTTTTTTGTGCCCAGATGCTTTTTAAAGCGTAGCAAAGACGGCACGGCAGAAAAATGGCCGATGTAGGCTTTCAATAGAGATTTACGGATGCCGGCAAAGTGTTTTGGATGTTTCAAAGTATCAAAAAAACAGCGATGTTCGGCCAAAATACCGCCATAGATATAAGAAAGGAGCAGGCGGCTTTTTTCTTTGTTCAGGTAAGCGTCTTGCAAGTTTTCGCCGGAAAAATCTTGTGTGGTTGCAAGGCTAGCGGTGCATTTTGGCAGGTAGTGTATGTTTTTTTGGCGGCTTTGCAGGCGCAGGCTGTATTCAAGGCAGGCGTACTCAAACGGCAATGCCGACTGCCATTGTCCCACCTCGAAAAAGCTGTCTTTTTGCAAAATAAACGGCATGCGTGAGAAAAAAGAAAGCTGCAGCGTGCATGGGTCCATGTGGTGGGTGGTGTCATACGGTAAAGTGCGGGGAACAAGCGCATCGGCGTCTGATTGCGGCGGCAAGTTATCGAAAAAGTCGGGGTGGATATGGGTGCTGTCATCTAAAAAAAGCACGTGCTGGGATTTAGTGGCTTGCATTGCGGTAGAGACGAAAGTGTTTTTGTTTGGTATTTTGTGGAACGATAGCGGGGCGATAGAATGTTGTATGTGTATATCTACATCCGAAAACACCGTGATGGGCGCGGTTTTTGCGCCTGTGCTTAAAATAGCGTCAAGGCATGAGCCAAGAGCCGGTGCGGATGTTGAATATATGGCGATTTCAGCGTGCATATGGTAGCTCCTTAATGTCTTGGTTTTAGCGTGATATGGCAAATCGGCAAACGGTAATTTTGTATTATGTTAACATAGTATGAATTATACCATAAAAAAATCTAAATGCCGACATTAATATGGATATATTTATTGACAAAGCCTTGAAATGGGAATATTCTAAATATAAGCAAAGTGTACTTAACTTGTTACGAAAACGGAGGTTTTTCTGTATGAAAAAACGAGTTGGGATTTTAACAGCGGGCGGAGACTGCCCGGGACTGAACGCGACTATCAGGGGCGCGGCCAAGGGGTTGTATCAAAGGCTGGGCAACGAAGTGGAGATTGTGGGTGTGCGCAACGGGTTTGCGGGGCTTATTTCCGGCGACTATGTAGAGATGGAAAAAGACGATTTTTCGAATTTGCTGACACGTGGCGGAACTATTTTAGGCACACACAGAACGCCGTTTAAGAAAATGACGGTGGTGGAAGACGATGGCGTGGATAAAGTGAAGGCGATGAAGGAAAACTACAAGGAGATGGGGCTGGACGCCCTGCTGTGTCTTGGCGGTAACGGGACTCATAAAACGGCGAACCTGTTGAGTGAAGAAGGCTTGAACATAGTGGGACTACCCAAGACTATCGATAACGATATATGGGGAACCGACGTGACGTTTGGATTTCATACCGCGGTGGATATCGCTACCGAGGTGATTGACCGCATACATACCACGGCGTCCAGTCATCATCGTGTAATGATAGTGGAGCTGATGGGAAACAAGGCCGGGTGGCTTACATTATATAGTGGGATTGCGGGCGGTGCGGATATCGTGCTGATACCTGAGATTCCGTATAATACCCAAAACGTGCTGGAAGCTATAGAAAGCAGGAATACGTCCGGGAAGAACTTTTCTATTATCGCTATGGCGGAAGGTTGTTTTGACGTGGAAGAAAGTACCATGAAACGCAAAGAATGGATGGCGATTAGGGAAGAAAAGAAACAAACAAGCGTTTCAAGTCGCTTGGCGGCCGAGATAATCGAGAAAACAGGGTATGATACACGCGTGGCTGTGCCGGGGCATATCCAGCGTGGTGGGCCGCCGTCGGCGTATGACAGGCTACTGTCGACACAGTTTGGCACGTATGCCGCACAACTGGTGGAGAATGACCAGTTTGGCGTGACAGTGGCGCTGAAGAATAATATGGTGGTGAGTAACCCGCTTGGTGAAGTGGCAGGAAAAACAAAAGTGGTGACGTCTGACTGCGAGCTGATTAACGTGGCGAGGCGGATGGGTGTTTCCATGGGGTAGATAAGCCGTATATTATAAGTGTGTGTTTGACAAATACAAAAACGCACATTATAATGGGTTTGTTACATGCTATGAAAAAGAGGGTTTTGGTGTCGGATAATGCTGAAAAGAGAATTGTCACTCGGCTGAAATGGCAATGAATTGATACCAAACGGTCGCTTTGGAGCAAAAACAGTGAAACGTGCAAGCGTATGTTTGTGAGTAGCTGGTTTCGTATGTCTGCGTTAAAGGCGTAAAGAGAGGTTGCCGAAACATGGCGACAATCTGGGTGGTACCGCGGTTATTTACAGCCGTCCCAAGACTGGGGCGGCTTTTTATTTTACGCTTTTTTGGAAAAAAGCCAGTCAAGCCAATGTAATCTGAGCCCGCCTCTTGCTTACAAATTTCCGTGTTAGACTTCGTTATCCTCATTCGCAATACACAAAGTATTGCTCAGTCGTCTGCCTTGCCTACCACAAAAATTTGTGAGCAAGAGGTTCTGCGAATT
>CAYJIC010000130.1:0-3638 GCA_964370155.1 uncultured Oscillospiraceae bacterium | reverse complement strand
ATGGCGTTCTCTAACGGCCTTTTAGGAATTGTTCACTCTATGGCGCATAAAACCGGCGCTGCATTTGAGCAATATGGTGCTCATATCATTCACGGAGCTGCCAATGCTATGTATCTGCCCAAGGTTATAGCCTTTAACGCAAAGAACGAGCAAGCAAAAATCCATTACGCTGAAATAGCAGACGCTTTTGGTTTAGCCGGAAGCAATAACGACGAAAAAGTGGCTGCATTAATAGCCCATCTTCGTCAAATGAATGATGAGCTGAAAATTCCTCAGTGCATTAAACATTACGGGCCTGACAGCTACTATGCCGACCAAGGCTTTGTGCCGGAAGAAGTATTCCTTGAAAAATTACCTGAGATAGCTGCGAATGCTATAGGAGATGCTTGCACACTTTCTAACCCAAGAACTCCCACGCAAGAAGAGATGGAAAACCTACTTAAGTGCTGCTATTACGACTTGGATGTTGATTTTTAATCTATGAGCACAGCCGAGCATTTATACTTTTGCGTGACCATTTATTACAGCTGAAAACAAATCAATATGTAAAACTTTAAACTGCATTTTTGTGTACTTATCATAAAAAATGCAGTTTATTTTTTTGATAAAATTTATTTTACAACAAAAAATAATGCATTGATTTTTGAAAGTGTTTCAATTAAAATGAGCGAAATATCCATGGTGTTTTTTGTCTGAAAATTTTGATATGATAGTTAAAGAAATTTATATTATTGCGCAAACTACAGTGGTATTTAAGCGCTGATTGCGCGTATGAAAGAACGAAATAAATCCCATAAAACACACAAAATATTTTTAGTATATTTTTTGAGATGGTATAGATGATTTTCTATTGATATACTAAAGCTATTTAAGCAAAAAGTATAGTTTAAAGTGAAATATGGTGTAAAAAATTGTGCTTGACAACAAAAAAAAGACTGGGTTATAGTTATGCTACTGAAAATCAAAAGTGAAAATTTTAGATTATCCAATGAGGTGTGTCATGGCAAAAGAATCAACAGCGTCTGTGTTTGAGCTTCGGGGAATTCCGCCGATAAAACAGGTAATTCCGCTGGGATTACAACATGTTGTTGCCGCAATTGTGGGGATTATTACGCCGGCTATTTTGGTGGCAGGAGTAACGGGTTTATCGCCATCGGATACAACCTTGCTTATCCAGGTATCGCTGATAGTCACAGCGCTTGCAACGATTATTCAAACTTACACAATAGGCGGAAAACTGGGTGCAGGCTTACCGGTTGTCATGGGTATAAGCTTTGCATATGTGCCGACCTTGCTGGCAATTGGTGGGCAGTTTAACTTACCGACAATTTTAGGCGCAGAGATAGTTGGCGGCGTTGTTGCAATTATTTTCGGCATTTTTGTAAAGCAAATCAGGATACTTTTTCCGCCATTGGTTACAGGAACTGTTATATTTACTATTGGTCTTTCACTTTACCCGACTGCTGTGCAATATATGGCAGGTGGTGCGGCGGCAGGCGGAGAGTTTGGCTCGGCGGAAAACTGGATAGTTTCTATTGTGACCTTGGTGGTTGTCATAGTTCTTGGGAACTTTACAAAAGGGACATTAAAGCTGGGCTCTATCTTGTTTGGCATGATAGCAGGGTATTTGGTTGCTTTGGCAATGGGCATGGTGAACTTTTCAAGCGTGTCGGATGCGGGATGGTTTTTGCTACCCAAACCATTACACTTTGGCATAGAGTTTAACGTTTCGGCATGTATATCACTGGCGATAGTTTATATAATCAACGCGGTGCAGACGATAGGGGACTTATCGGCCACAACTTTAGGTGGTTTGGGAAGGATGCCCAGTGATAAAGAATTGTCGGGAGGCGTAGTGGCACAAGGTATTATAAGCATTGTAGGCTCGATTTTTGGCGGATTGCCCACCGCAAGCTTTAGCCAAAATGTAGGCATAGTTACCGTGAACAAGGTGGTAAATAAATTTGTTTTTGCTTTTGCGGCGATGGTGCTGCTGTGTGCAGGCGTGGTGCCGAAATTTGCGTCCATACTGACGACAATACCTCAGGCGGTAATTGGCGGAGCGACGGTTTCGGTATTTGCCACAATCACCATGACAGGTGTTAGGATGATTACGTCTGAAACCTTTACGCAAAGAAACTCGACAATTGTTGGGCTTTCGGTGGCGCTGGGTATTGGCGTTACTCAAGTTGCCGGTGTTTTGCAAGGACCCGGAATTCCTGAATGGGTGCACACGGTTTTTGGTACCTCTCCGGTGGTTATCGCCGCTATTGTTGCAGTGGTTTTGAACTTGACTTTACCCAAAAACAATACAAATCAAACAGAAAAAAATGATAACTGAGTACTCGAAAGGGTTTTGTTTGTGCAAAATCCACAAAAGCACGACTATGATTTGTGCATCATAATACGAGAATGCTAATTGACAAATATAAAATTTTTGTGTACAATTTTTTATAGAGCAGAGAGTTGTTCAAGAAAAACTGAATATTTAACACGTCAGATGACTGCAACGGAGTGCTTCGCGCACGGGTCAAAAGAAGGGTAAGTTCTTTTGTTGTATATGTCTGTGTGAAAACAAAAGTGTCGCCCTTTTTATGTGGGTGACTTTTTTATTATACTCAAGCGATGCTTCACAAGGAGGATTTTATGCTATTAATCGGGAATGGAAGGCTGATTACCAGAGACGAAAACAAAACATATTTTGAAAATGGTGCAGTGGTTTGCGATAAAGACTCGATTAAAGAAATCGGGAACTTTGAAGAACTGAAAGCAAAATATAAAGATGCCGAATATGTAGACGCCATGGGTGGAGTTATCATGCCTGGGCTTATCAATGCACATGCCCACATTTACTCGGGGCTTGCAAGGGGACTATCTATTCCGGGGTACAACCCTACAAACTTCTACGAAGTGCTGGATGGAATGTGGTGGAAGATTGACCGCAACTTGACATTAAGCGGAACAAAAGCCTCGGCATATGCCACAGTGCTTGATTGTATAAGAAATGGTGTCACCACTATTTTTGATCATCATGCGTCTTTTGGCGAAATCACAGGCTCGCTGTTTGCCATAAAAGACGTGTGCAAAGAAGTGGGAATAAGAGCAAATCTATGCTATGAAGTGTCGGATCGTGACGGCGAAGAAAAGTGCATGCAAAGCATAAAAGAAAACGCCGATTTTGCCAAGTGGTGCAAGGATGAAAACGACGATATGATAAAAGCTATGTTTGGCGGGCATGCACTGTTTACCATCTCCGATAAGACATTTGAGCGTATGGTGGCTGAAAACAACGACATGACAGGCTTTCACATACATGTTTCCGAAGGGATGAACGATGTGTATGACAGCATGAATAAATATGGCACTAGATCCATCAATCGCCTTTTGTACAACAACATTTTAGGCGAAAAAACCGTGTTGGGACATTGCATTCATGTGTCGCCTAGTGAGATGGATATCATTGCAGAGACAAAAACCATGATAGTGAATAACCCACAATCGAATATGGGTAACGCTGTGGGTTGTGCACCGGTGCTGGAGTTTGTGAAAAGAGGCATTCCGGTGGCGCTTGGAACAGACGGATACACCCATGATATGCTTGAAAGCCTTAAAACGATATTACCGATGCAAAGGCACAA
>CAYJIC010000129.1:0-3697 GCA_964370155.1 uncultured Oscillospiraceae bacterium | reverse complement strand
TGGAGTCTTCAATGTCTGCGGGGGCATATAAAACCTCGTGGAAAATAACCTCACCGGGTACTAGATTCTTTGAATTTTCAATTGCAACGCGTAAATCTGCACCGACGTTAACGGCGTTTTGGCCGTCTTCAATTGTGCCGGTGATTAAAATTGCCGGCATGCCATCTTGCGAAAAATAGTAATCGCTGGTTTCGGTAATTTCAATTTCGGCTACATCTTTTAGCTTTACAAAGCTTAAAGATTCCGAACTGCCGTTTATTACCAGGTTTTCAATGTCTGCAACACTCTCGAAAATAGCCGGTGCAACAACATTTATCTCGCCACTTTCATATTCGATGCCGCCGGAGGGTATAGACAGGTTTTGGGCTTGCATAAGCTGCAAGATGTTTTCTATGCTAACGCCATAACTCTGCATTTTAGCGGGGTCTGTGATGATTTCAACTTGCCTTGTAGGTAGGCCTTCTATCAAAATTTGCTCAATCCCGGAAACCTCGCCAATGGTATCTTTAACAATCTCGGCATAATCGGCAAGCTCGGCTTGGCTGTATAAATCACTTGAAAGGCTGATTATAAACTGGTTTTCATTAACTAAGTCTGTGTCAATTATGCTTTCTTCGGCGAGATCCGGCAGTTGTGGCTGAACATTTTCAACCGCTTTGCGCAAATCGTCCTCAACTTGGTCTATGGTAAGTTCTAAGTCAAAAACCACAGCAATGACACTGGCACTGTTCATGCTTTGGCTGGTGTAATAATCAATATCCGGCAGCGTGCTAAGTTCGGCTTCTATAACTTCACTGACATTTTTCTCTACTTCTTCGGGTGAGGCGCCGGGGTATACTGTGACAATAGTTGCAACTGCGGCGGCGGTGTTTGGGTTCTCTTGCTTTGGTATAACATAATAGCTAAACAAGCCCATTATCACTATAAACAGGCACACCAAAACTACAAACAACCTATTTTTAATTACCTGATGAATAAATTTGTTCATTCTACCACCGTTACTGTATACCCATTTTTGATTGTTTTCATGCCTTGCGAGATAATCTGCTCACCGTTCATGATTCCACGTACTAAAACTTCGTCGTTATTGATTTGCACGATTTCTATATCTTTGCGCACAGCCTTGCCGTCTTCCACAGCAAAAACATAACTTTCTCCATCGTTTAAGATTATATTTATCGGAAGCCAAACACCTGCGCTGTCACCGGTTATTATCTCGACCGAAACAAGCTCGCCAATAAGTAAATCGTCCGGTGCAAGGTCTATTAAAACACGTGTTAAATATGTGCGTGTTTGCTCGTTTGGCAGAGGCGAAACACTTAGAATTTCGCCGTTATAATCAATCCCTTTAATGTTTACAATAGCGCTGTCGCCTTCTTTAATGTCCTGTGCCTCCAAAGCAGAAACACCAAACTCTGCCACCATACCGTCAGAGCCTATGACCACAACAGGCGCAAGCGGTGTGGCTATCGAGCCAACATTTCCGACCACAGCCAAAACAGTGCCGGAGGCCTTTGCATAATAAGTTAAATCTTCAAGTTCTGATAGGCTTTCAGTGTGTTCAGTTTGTGCTCGTTCGTATGCCGCTACAGAGTTATCATATTGTATCTGGTATGCATTTACTTCGGCGCTACGGGCATCTACCTCAAGCTGTGCTTGCTGTGTGGCAGAGGTGTAAAGTGCCTGGTTTGTGGCAACGCTTGCGTTTGCTGTTTGTAACTCGGTTTCGGCTTGCGCCTTGCCAAGACGTAGCTCTTCGGCGACTAAATTCGCTTGTGCTGTTCTTAAAGCTGTTTCTTTTGTATTTTCTTCGGTTTGCGCTGTATTAAAATTGCTTTGTGCTGTTGCAAGGTTTGTGTTTGCGGTGTTTAATTTAGTATCTACTTCGATTTTGCCCGGATCTGTGTCCGGCGCGCCCGGATTTGCTGCCATAAAGGCATCATGTTCCGCCTGGGCAGTTTGCTGGGCTAGGGTGGCGCTATCTAAAGCGGTTTGTGCAGCGCTTAAATTTTCCACGCTTGTGTCATATTCGGTCTGTGCGTTTGCCAGTGCTTCTTCATAAGGCTCTAGCAAAGTGTTGATGTTATCAAGCTCAGCCTGCGCGGTTGCTACATTTGCGTTTGCGGCGTCTAAGTTTGCCTTGGCCGCAATAGCGTCGGGATTATTGTCCCTAGCTTGCACTGCGGCGGCCAGTTCGATATTTGCCTTGTCTAAGTTTGCCCTTGCTGTATCGGCGCTGGCCTTGGCGGTGTCCATTGTGTTTTGGTTTAAGTCGACACGCTCTTGCGTCGCCTCATCATCTATTGTGACTATGCGCTGGCCTTTTACAACATAATCGCCTTCCTCAACATAAATATCAGTTATCTCGCTGATGTTTGCAAAAGTGACTTCTTCAAGGGAGTCGGACTGTATAATACCTGCATATGTTAAAAAGTCGCTTTCCTGAATGGATTTTGCGACTAAAACCTCTACTGAATACACAATATCTTCCGTTTCTTGCGCGGCGTCAGATTGTGCGTCGGTGAGCGTAAAATATATAATTAAAGCAATTACTAAAATGAGAATAGCTATTATAGCAATTACCAATTTTTTTGTATGTTTAAATATGATATTGTTTTCCAAGTGTTTATTCCTCGTTTTTTAATGTTATGTTACCGGTTTCAATCTGTTTTATTGTGGCGAGTTTTAAGCATTGTAGCTGTAAATGAATATAGGTTTTTATGGATTTTTCAAAAGTACTTTGATCGATTTCAAGACAGTTTTCAAGAATGACAGCTATTCCTTTACAAAAGCCACTGGCAAAACCTTCCAGCGCTATAGAAAACACAAATGAATCTTCAGAGGATATGTTATTTAGCCCATAAATGTCATTAAAACTCTTTACTCCAATAGTTTTTAGCCAGTCAATGATATTGTCGCGCAGTATATTGTTTTGCAAAACAACTCTCATTGCTTTTGGGTTTTGCTTGCCTTTGAGGTAAAAAATCTCAACATTTTCAAAAATAATAACACCTAAATTTTCGAAGATTGCCTCGGTGCTACGCTGGCTTTCCAGCTTTATAAAATCATTTATATTTTCGTCATAAATTTTTAAAGTACCGCTGGTTTGAGCCGTCAAAATTTCATTCATGCTATCTATTAGAGGCTGTGTTATGTATGACATTAAATCATCTTTGGATTTGAAATATCTATATAAATTTCCGTGTGTAATTCCGGCTTTTTTCGCTATGCTGCGCATGTCAGCATTAACAAAGCCCGATTCCAGTATCAAATCAAGTGCGGCGTTTATTATGCGGTCTTTAACTTCTTCTTTTAATTTTTGCGGCATAAAAATAACCTTTCGTTCATTATTCATTTTAATTATATACCAAACACACAAGATGGTCAATGAAAAAATAGCGTTATCATATAGTTATAATAAATACAATCTGTATGCATAAAAAGTCGAAAATAACAACATGAATTTGAATATCAAGAAAGTGTTCTTATAGGGGTGATTTCATATTGTTTTTACAATTAGACTTGTTTTGAACTGATGTATTAACGTATAATTAGCTTAAATTATAATAAAAAATTTCACACTCTTTAATCTTGTCACAAAACGCAGTGCCAAACTTGAAGTTCAAATTCTTGAAATGCCGTTATAGCAATGATATACTCCAATCAAATAGCACATGAGGCGCACATGTGGTAAATA
>CAYJIC010000128.1:0-3731 GCA_964370155.1 uncultured Oscillospiraceae bacterium | reverse complement strand
CTGACGAGCGCAGAGCCACCACTTCAATGTTCAGCTGTTTTTCCTTACACAAGGCATCCAAATTACGCAAATGCCTGGTTCCGATACTTCCAAGCCCAATAAACAGCACCTTCATTACTTTGCCTCCTCACATTATTTACTAAACTTTTGCCGCATTCTCAATATCATCCATCAAGTGGATAATTTCCCTGTCTTTTTCAAAATCCCAAAGTGGATTTACGTTACCTTTCAGCGTTTCAAAAAAGCATATCATCTCGTCAAGGTATGCGTTTTCCACGATATTGTCACTGTATCTGGAATCTTGTTCGAAGCTTTTATATGTATCCACACTTATTTTTTCTTTTGTGTTTATGTCATACTCGTAAAGTGATTTTGGGTTACCCTCCCAAAAAACATGTATTCCGTCACCAAAAAGCTCAAAATTCCTCACAGCTTTCGGGCTGACCACATCGGCACATAACATACCCACCGTGCCGTTTTCATGCTTTAAGCTTACCATAACACTGTCGGGATAAGGAAGCTCTAAGTCGCTAATACTCTGACCGCATACATATTCTGCCTTGGCCTTGCCAAACACCGTGCACAACCACGGAAGCTCTATTCCGAAAATCTCACGTACCCCGCCGGTGCGTGCATTTCCCACAAAAAAGTTTTTATAACTTTCCCACGGGTGCCAGTCGGGCAAATATTGGCCTATGTGGTAAATATATCGCATCGGTTTAGCAAAACTGTCCACTCTTTTTTTGATATGGCCAATCTCTGCACGATACAGCATGGTGGAGCTTAAAAATAGCATTTTTTGCCTTTCTTTGGCAAGCGACATAAGTGTATCATATCCGTCATCCACCAAATTCAGCTCGGAAAAAACAGGCAAATCTGCCATCAGCAGTTCCTTTGTCACTTCCATGTGCGACAGCGGCGCAGTGCACACAAACGCCGCATCATAAGTTTCTTTATGCTCCAGCGCCTTATCTAAGCTGTCAAAAGTCTCAATGGATAGGCCTTGCGCTTCTTTGCGCCGGTTTTCGTCGCTATCCACTCCGAACAAAGTATGCCCCAGGCTCTGGGCAAGGCGAGCACGACGTTTGCCCATACTGCCAAGCCCCACCACTAATATGTTCATCCTTTGTCCTCCCCATCATAAAACACTTTCATTTTGGAAAGCAGATCTTTTTGCAAAAATTTCGTGAGAATTTCCACGATTTTTCCGCTGGTGTCTCCGCCGTTATATGGGCTGTCCACCGTGGCTGCAATTTTGGCAAAGTTTGGCTGCAATGCATGCGCCATAGCCTTTTCAATGGATGCTGTGTTCATGTCACAATGCACAATATTATCCGCGCGCACCCTGCCTGCTTGCCTATCGCCTATATCCACACACGGCACACCCAAAGACGGTGTTTCCACCACGCCCGAGGAAGAATTGCCTATTACCAGCGTAGAATACTTCATGGCCGAAAGATAACGCACCACACCAAGGTTTGACACTATGGCGGCATTGTTTCGCTGTTTACAAAACGCGGTGAACAGCCTGTTCACCTCTTGACCACCGGCATCGGCATTTGCCCCGGTGATGAGATAAAAAAGATCCGGCCGTGTGTCCAGCGCCGAAAGAAGCATCCCCGCTTGCCGTGCAGGCGGATGCTCGGACAGTGTTTGTGGGTGCAGTGTTACCAGCGCATATTTTTCCGCCAGCTTGAAGTCTAGCGAATCCACCAACTGTTTACGGTTCATCAGCTGCAAATTCCGCACATTTTCGTCGCCCAAGCCACCCACGTTATATACACGCCAAGGCTCTTCACCCATGCGTAAAATGCGTTGTCTGTAGCTCTCACAAGACGGAAAATGCAGTTTCGCCATTTTTGTCAGGCAATGCCTAAACCAGTCGTCGTCTGCGCCCTGGGTAACGTCACCGCCACTTATATGAACCACCGGTATGTCTAATAGGCTGGCCGCTTGGCCTGCGGCAAACGCCTCGTACCTGTCGCCCAAAATCAGCACCGCGTCAGGTGCCCTTTCACACTCTGCCAGCCAGTCGGTAAACATTTTCAGTGCCAGCTCCACCAGTTTTGCCGTACCCTGCCTTGTCTGTGGCACTTCTTGCGATAAAATATCCAGCTTTGCCGCAATCGGAAATCCGTCGTCTTCTATTTCAGATACTGTATACCCAAACTCCTGCGATAAATGCGTTCCTGTTACTAACAGCTGTACTTTAAGCACCTTGCTGTCTATCATATTTTGTATCACGGGACGAAGCAAGCCATATTCAGCTCTTGTCCCGGTTACTACCGCCACCGTAAACATATATTTGCAACCTCTCGATGTTAGTTTTTATTCCTCTATAGGTTCATCTTCGCTGTAATCTCTATCTGCTTTTTTTCCAAGTATGTCATACCATTTCATCGGTGAGATACCATCGCCCGGACGTTTTGTGGTAAGGTTTTCTTCGCAAAACACTTCACCTTTTTTAATATCACACGCCGCCACTATGCTTTTTCTTGCAATAGGCTTGTTTTTTTCTTCGCTTTGGCTGACGGCCTTGTTTCGCTCGCCCAAGGCGGCTTCGGTGTTTCGCACCGCGGCCACCATTTCCGCTAGTTGTTTTTCATCTAGGCTAGCTTTATGGTCGGGCCCCGGCAGGGTTTTGTCAAGCGTGAAATGCTTTTCGATAACCACCGCACCCAGCGCCACCGCCGCCACCGCTGCCACATACCCCTCGGTGTGGTCACTGTATCCCACAGGAAATCCAAACGCCTCACACAAATCCAGCATCGCCAATAAATTTGCGTCACAAAACGGCGTGGGGTATTCTGTGTTGCAGTGCAATAGCGTAATGTCTTCTGCTCCGGCATCCTGCAAGACAGTCAAAGCATCGTCTATTTCCGGCAATGTGCTCATCCCGGTTGATAGCAAAATAGGCTTGTTTTTCTTGCCTATTTTCTCAAGATACGGCAAGTTTGTAATCTCGCCCGACGGTATTTTGTCATATGGTAAATCAAGGCTGTGTAAAAAATCCACACTCGGCAAATCAAACGCCGAGGAAAGATACACAATACCTATAGACTCGCAATATTCTTTCAGTTCTTTGTGTGCCTCAAAATCGAAATGCAGCTTGCGTATCATGTCCAGCTGGCTTTCGTTATCTTTTGTTGCTTCTTTTTGATACACGGCCTTTTGGGCAAACTTGCTTGCCACCAGTTGTGGCACCGCCGTTTGATATTTCACTATGTCTGCGCCTGCATTTTTTGCGGCAAGAGCCATTTTTTTGGCCATGTTTAGGTCGCCGTTATGGTTTACCCCTGCCTCTGCTATAATCAAAACCGACACGCTGTTTCCTCCTGTTTTGTCCGTTTATGCGCCTTCGAAACGCCGTCTCATCTCATCCAGTTCTTCTATCTGACCCATGTCCATGAACATAGCCTCGCCTATCGGATATATTCCTATGCGCATGCCTTGTTTTTTACAGGTTTCTATTATATCGGGAAAGCCCTGCGCCACGTCGTTTTCTATCTCATCCAGCACATTCGGCTCCACAAGATACATTCCGGTATTTGTCAAGAAGTTCATGCATGGTTTCTCTTTTATATGTGTATATTCGCCCGACTCAGACAGCTCCACCACGCCGTACGGAATGGTATACTGTTTTGTAGCACACACCATGGTGATGGTGTTTTTTTGTTCTTTATGCATTTTTGCTATGTCGGCATAGTCCGCTTCTATCAATGTGTCGCAGT
>CAYJIC010000127.1:0-3792 GCA_964370155.1 uncultured Oscillospiraceae bacterium | reverse complement strand
CGCAGTAAGGCTGCCGCCTTGCAAGATGTACTGACGCCGGTATGGGGCTTTTGGCTAAATAAAAAACGGACTCGGATTGCATTGGCTTGGCCTAGCAAAAACTTTCAAATAACGCATTTTATACAAAATGCGTTGGTTTTAGAATAATTCTATTTTATGCTCTATCTGGCTTTTTTGAAAAAAGTATGGTTTTCGATTGAGTTTTTGCCAAGCTTTGTGCCGGCGGCACACGCAATAGCCTGCGGCGTGGTGATAATTAAACCTTGTTCTGCCCTTTATTGAAAGTTTTTTGCCAAGCTTTTTTTTAAAAAAGCGGAAGATGTCTAAACTTAAAAGTCGTGACTGTATTTTTTCGATACAGTCACGGCTTTTTTTTGCGTACAGCAAAACCCCTGCTGTCCATAAAAAGCAACAGCAGGGGAATATTATGGGCAACTATATAAAATCCATAAGCAAAGAGTGATTTTCACTTTAGCCTTTTACACGTCGGGCTTTACCGGTAACAATGCGCATTACACCTGTCGTGTTGTTTTAAAAGCTATTCCTTGCCATGATATATTTTTGCCCTTGATAGAAGCTTGTTTGACATGTTTTTAGAACGTATCATGGTAAACTATCGGTTTATAAACTATACGAATGTTATATATTTACTCGTCAAACAGGTACAAAAATTCTTCGTAACCTTGCGCTTCCATCTCACTTTTTGGCACGAACCTCAGCGCGGCGCTATTCATGCAATACCTCAGCCCACCTTCGTCTTTCGGCCCGTCATCAAACACATGCCCAAGATGCGAGTCACTTTGTGCGCTACGTACTTCTGTACGCGTCATGAACAACGTGTTATCTTCGTGCTCCGAGACAAACTCGCTGTGTATCGGCTTTGTGAAACTGGGCCATCCTGTCCCTGAATCATACTTATCGGTAGACGAAAACAGCGGCACACCCGAGGTGACATCCACATATATACCGTCCTCTTTCAGGTCCCAATACTCGTTATCGAACGCCGGCTCGGTCCCATCATTTTGGGTGACGTCATACTGCTCATCCGTCAAGAAACTACGCAATTCTTCGTCGCTGGGCGTTGCATACTCGGCGATAACTTCCTGCACGTCAATTTCAGGCATTGCAGACTCTTCACTAAGCTCTGCTTCTGTCGCCGGCGGCACGGCTTGTTGCGCTACCAAAAACAGATCCGACGGAATATGACAATACCCCGATGGGTTGTTTATAAGATAATCTTGATGATACTGCTCGGCGTCATAAAACACCGTAAGCGGTAAAACCTCCACCACGATTTCGTCGTCGTAACTTTCAGAAAGACGCTGGATCGACTCTTCAATCACCGGCACATCCGCCTCATCGACATAATAAACGCCGGTCCGATACTGTGTACCTCTGTCGTTACCTTGCTGGTTCAGCGAGGTAGGATCGATGGTCTGGTAAAACAAATCCAAAAGAAAATCAAGCCCCACACGTGTTTTGTCATACGCCACATACACAGTTTCGGCATGTCCGGTGGTACCGGTGATGACATCTTCATACGCGGGATCTTCAAACGTACCGTTGGCGTAACCCACACGCGCTTCCACAACACCTTCTATCATGGCCATGAAATGCTCGGTACCCCAAAAACATCCGCCTGCAAGATATATTTCGCCCAAATGTTCTTTTGGGATATCGTCCACAGTAAGTGTAGCGGTGCTGGCGCTGGGCTCTGAGGTGTCGGCTTCGCTGCCTGCAGGCAGTGTAGACGAAGAGGATGCGCCTGTGGCAGAACACGCACCCAAAAGCGATGCGGTAAGTAAAGCGGCAAGAATCCGTTTCATACTATTATACCTCCATATAATAAGATTTGAACTAAGTTTTAACCTAGACGATTAGTAGGATATGAAGATATTGTATACTGATTATGTATTGAATTTGTGATAAAATTTAGTAGTAATGTATGATGAAAATAAGAATAAACTAAGAACAGCGCAGTAAATCCCATTGCAAGTGAAGGATATATTTGCTATACTGAATATATCTCGCCAACCTGATGTAAAAAACGGGTTCGCTTTACATCGGTTTGGCAAAGCAATACCATAGGAGAGCTTGTATGTCATAAGCGTGAAAATCACGACTTTGCGACGGATGTTGTAGCAAGGTGTTGTGGTGCGTTGTGTGTATATATAGGTTGGTTTGCGAGATGGTAGGACTGCATAAAATAAAGAAAAGATTGCAAAAGAGGAAAGGAGCATGCAGGCATGGGATTAATTAAGGCAATTACAGGTGCGGCAGGCGGCGTGTTGGCAGATCAATGGAAGGAGTTTTTCTATTGTGACGCGATACCGGTAGACGTATTGGCGCAAAAAGGTCAAAAGCGTACCACATCACGTTCAAGTAACACAAAAGGTGTGGATAACATCATCAGTGACGGTTCGGTCATTGCGGTGGCTGACGGCCAATGTATGTTGATTGTAGAGCAAGGCAAGGTTGTGGACGTGTGCGCAGAGCCGGGCGAGTATGTGTATGACGTGTCTACAGAGCCGTCCATATTCTCGGGAAGTCTTGGCGAGAGTATCAAAAACAGCTTTATTAATATCGGTAAGCGTTTCACTTTCGGAGGCGATGCGCCGAAAGACCAGCGTGTATATTACTTCAACACAAAAGAAATTATCGGTAATAAATATGGTACACCTGCGCCGGTACCGTTCCGTGTAGTGGACGAGCGTGCAGGTATCGATATTGATATCGGGATTCGTTGTTTTGGCGAATACAGTTATAAGATAGTTGATCCGCTTGCGATGTATACCAACGTGTGTGGTAACGTGGAAGAGGATTATAACCGTTCAGAGCTTGACGGACAGCTGAAAAGTGAGTTATTGACAGCGCTTCAGCCGGCGTTTGCAAAAATCGGGTCCAGTGGCGTTAGGTATTCTGAGCTGATGCTTCACACCATGGATTTGGCCGAGGCATTGAAAGACATATTGTCGGAAAGTTGGCGTGGAAATCGTGGTGTTGAGATAGGCGTGATTGGTCTATCCAGCGTGAAAGCCAACGAAGAAGACGAGCAAATGATCAAGGAAATGCAGCGTAATGCGGCATTCATGGATCCTACACGTGCGGCGGCGCATATGGTTGGTGCACAAGCGGCGGCAATGCAAAGCGCGGCAGCCAACGAAGGTACAGGCCCCGCCATGGCGTTTATGGGTATGGGTATGGCCGGTGCGGCAGGTGGCATGAACGCACAAAACCTGTTCCAGATGGGTCAGCAGCAAGGTGGCGGCGCACCTACACCTCCGCAAGGTGGTGGCGCAGCTCCGGCAGCAGGCGGTTGGGCATGCTCTTGTGGCCAGCAAAACACAGGCAAGTTCTGTGCCGGGTGTGGTAAAGCTCAACCTGCGCCGGCAGGTACATGGACATGCGAATGTAGCCAGCAAAATACCGGTAAGTTCTGCGCAAGTTGTGGAAAACCCGCAGCGGCGGCAGACGGCTGGGATTGCGGATGCGGCGCAAAAAATAAAGGTAAGTTCTGTGCCGAATGCGGTAAAGGTAAACCTGCAGGGATTCCGCAATATAAATGCGATAAATGCGGCTGGGAACCACCCAAAGATAAAACCACACCGAAATTCTGCCCCGAATGCGGCGACCCATTCGACGACGGTGATATAGTATAAATTTAAGCTTAGACATTTTCACGCTTTTTGAAAAAAGCTAAGCAAAAACTTTCAATAACGCATTTTATACAAAACGGTGCCTTGCGGCACACGCAATTGCCTACGGCGGTGCCAGCGGCACACGCAATTGCCT
>CAYJIC010000126.1:0-3933 GCA_964370155.1 uncultured Oscillospiraceae bacterium | reverse complement strand
GAGTGGGAGTAAAAAGCTAAAATGATATAAAAATATCGCATATGGAAGTGAAATACTGTATGAAGAAAGTGATCACATACGGATCATTCGATATGTTTCATGAAGGGCATCGCAGGCTGTTAGAGCGTGCAAAGCAGCTGGGTGATTATCTAATTGTCGGAGTGACTACTGATCACTATGACGAGTCTCGCGGAAAGCTAAATGTGATCGAGCCACATTTAGCAAGGTGCCTAGGCGTAGAAAAAAGCGGATATGCAGATAAAATTATTACAGAAGATCATACAGGACAAAAGCTGGAAGATATTATAAAATATGGTGTGGATGTTTTTGCCATTGGTTCGGACTGGATGGGAGACTTTGACTACCTAAAGCAATATTGTGAGGTGGTCTATTTAGATCGCACTCATAATATCTCCAGTACATCAATTAGGGCGAATAAATATCCACTTATTCGTGTGGGGATTGTAGGATCGGGTAGGATTACTACACGATTTTTTAGCGAGTCACGATATGTGAGCGGGATAGAAGTGACCAGCGTGTACAACCCACGTATAGAAAGTGCAAAACAGTTTGCAAAAACACACTTTATTGGATACTATGACGATTTTGATGCATTTTTGCAGAACGTGGATGCGGTGTACATTGCGTCTCCACACGAGACACATTACGAATATATTATGCGCTCCCTTAAAGCAAAAAAGCATGTGTTGTGTGAAAAACCTATGGTGCTTTCCAGCAATCAAGCACAGCATTCTTTTGACTTGGCAAAAGAAGAAGGATGTGTGCTTATGGAAGCAATAAAAATTGCTTATGCACCGGGATTTGTAAAGCTGATGGGTATTGTGCGCAGTGGTATTATAGGCAATGTACGCGATGTGGAGGCAGGCTTTACCAAGATACCATATTCGCAAGAGCTGAGAGAGCTTACCGATGAAAAATACGGTGGAAGCTTTACTGAACTTGCCAGTTATAACTTGATGGCAGTAACAAAGCTGATGGGTACAGAATATAAAGATGTTCGTTTTGATAGTATTTTTGCTGAAAATGGTATTGATATTTACACAAAAACAAACTTTATATTTCAAAATGGATTTGCAACTTCAAAAACTGGGCTAGGGATAAAATCAGACGGCCAATTGCTAATAAGTGGCACAAATGGATATATTTTAGCGAAGTCGCCGTGGTGGCTGATGAAAGAGTTTGAGGTATGTTTTGAAGATACAAGAGATAATCAAGTTCATAAAGTGAATTTTCAGGCAAGCGGCCTGAGATATGAATTGGCTGAGTTTGTAGCTAAAATAAACGGATACAAGGAAGGTGTAGACCGACTACATCAAAATGAAAGCATCGCAATTGCCGGAGTTATGGAAAAATACTTAGAGCAGAGAAAAATAATGGTAACTGAGAAATTTGTGTCGATGAATAGTTGATACAATGAGGGCTATGCGCACTTATGAAAATCAAATTGAAAGGCTATAATTTTATGATTATACAATCGACATTTGATATTGATAAGATAATAAAGCATGTGAATGATTCAAGTTGTGTTTGTTATTGTTTTGGCGCAGGCGCAATGGGTAAAGATTTTGCCGATTTTGCATGTGACTTTGGAATGAGTTCAAACAGATTGGTTTTTGTGGATAACGACAAAAACAAGCATGGAAAGAAAGTTGAAGTTCAATCACATGTAGTACCAATCATTTCAAAAAGTGATATGATAAAGGCAATAAAAAAAGGCGATATTATTGTAATATCAACCTTGGCATGTAAAGAAATATATGATGACTTAAACACAGAAGAAGTGCTTGGGCAAATTGATGTTTGCTTTTTGCAGCTTCTTTTATTGAAATCATTAAAAATAGGTGAAAAAGTACATCTTTATTCAAATAAGGAACAACTAATACCTAAAAAAATACACTACTGCTGGTTTGGAAAAAAAGAAATACCCCAAGAGTTTCAGCGATATATTGACGGCTGGAAGCAAAAATGCCCTGATTTTGAAGTGATACAGTGGGACGAAAATAACTACGATATAACAAAAAGCTTATACATGAAAGAAGCATACGAGCAAAAAAGATGGGGGTTTGTGCCTGATTACGTAAGACTTGATATCATTTATAGTTATGGTGGCATTTATCTGGACACAGATGTAGAGATTGTGAATTTGCTTGATCCATTGCTTTGCTATAAAGCTTTTTTTAGTATTAATGCTTCACTAAAGCCGAATTTGGGTAACGGGTTTGGTGCGGTGAAAAAACATCCGTTAATCAAAAAAATGCGAGATTATTACGATGATTTTAAGTTTATTTTAGAAAATGGCGAGATAAATGCTAGGCCATGTACAGAATATCAGTATCCGGTTTTAAAGGATGCGGGTTTTAAAATTAGCGGTAAATACAGTGAGCATGATGATTATATCGTGTTACCATTTGATATTATGTGCGGATATCATCACTGGATTGATGAATATATGATTAGTGAAAATGCTGTTGCAGTTCATCACTGTAAAAGAACATGGCATGATGAAATATTGAGAAAACGCGCACAAGAGTCTGTAGAATTTTTGAAAAGTATTAAATAAGCTGGTTGACTAAAAATAGATATTTTTGGAAATAGAAGTGGCTGTTTTAAAAACAAATTAAAACTGTTTAAAAGTGAAACATATATTTGACTTTAGACTTTTAAAGAACTAACAGGATGTACTTTTCTTTGTTCTTTTGGAGGCAATTGCATATACTTGCCAAACTTGAAGGTTAAATATTCATGATAATCTTTAGCCGCAGGGAAGCTATATCCTTCAAACTGGATGTTTGAAAGCTGAGTATACCATTTTTTATAATAGCCGTAGTAGCCGTTTTTTGGCGTAGGAAAAGTAAGAATACGCACAAGCTGTGAGCTAGAGTCACAGTTGCTTTTTTCTTTGAGCTTCCGATACCTATCTTTCACACCTTGTTCTGAAACGAAGCCCATTACTTTATATACTAGGCGTTTTATCGAATTTTTTTCAGAATGTTTCCCGACTTCCGCCCACATCAATTTTCTCACATATGTGCAGTGAATATTATGTATCAGCCTTTTGGCTTTATTCATTGGGACATAGTCCAGCGGAAATATATCTATAAAAATACCTTGCTCATATGGCATGTGTTCTTGATCGAGGCGCACAAACTGTGTGCCTTTTTTTCGTAGTTTTCCATAACCCCATCGGTAGCCGGGTGTATGTTCGTTGTCTTGGAAGTAAAATAGTTTTGCATTCAGAGAGCTTTTGCAAGCATGTGTGAACTTATCGTATTCCGAGCGCAGCATAGCTACATCTGCATCGTCATCCCATGGGATGTAACCACCATGGCGTACTGCACCGAGCAATGTGCCGGCAATAATGCAATATTTAATATTATGCGCTTTGCAAATACGGTCGACTTCTTTTAAAAGTTCCAATTGTACTAATTGGATTCTGCGTAATTCGTCGTCGCTTATTATTATTTTTGTCATAGCGTACAAAATCTCCTTGTTTGCTATTGATATTTTACCATGTTTTTTCACATGTGACAACGAAAAAAAGAATCTTGAAGTAAGATATATGAACTTATATTACTTTGAGATGAGCTAAAATATAAAACAGATAACTGGGCTTAAGTCGAAATGACTTGATCAGTTATCTGTTTTGCTTTTATGTATGAGTTGCATATATATTGTATTTACTTGTTATGTTGCCATTTTATATGCTTGTGTCTGAAATTAAACTTGCTTAAAATCACCAACGTTTAGGGATAGCTTAGCCAAAGAATTTTGTGATATATCCTTGGACAAAAATGTAAATAACAATGGCAGGAAGTATGTATGTGACATAAACTCTTGCCCATTTTGGGAACTTAATACCATCGCCTGTATCTGCTTCTGCGGTGAACTTGTCAAAACCCCAACCATAACGAG
>CAYJIC010000125.1:0-3944 GCA_964370155.1 uncultured Oscillospiraceae bacterium | reverse complement strand
GCAGCACCACCGCCACCGGCAGCCGCTGCGCCAATGCCTCAACCTGCGGCACCGCCACCACCGGCTGCTGCAGCGCCGATGCCTCAACCGGCAGCACCGCAAGATCCTGCCGCATATGCTATGCCACAACAAATGCCATATCCACAGCAAGCATATGCTCCACCGCCCGGATATCCACCGCCGGGATATGTGGCTGCACCACCTCTTAGCGTCAGGCCGGTAGAGTTCCCGGAATTTGCACAAGGTGCATATTCTGAAGGACTTCCGGTCATGGGCAATAACATGGACTTGATTATGAATGTGCCGCTGGACGTGTCCATTGAAATTGGCACAACCAAAAGAAAAATCCGTGATATAATGGGATTCACAGCTGGTACGGTTGTCGAGCTTGAAAAGCAAGCCGGCGCACCTGTAGACATAGTGGTAAATGGTCAGCTAATAGCCCATGGTGATGTAGTGGTTATTGACGACAACTTCGGTGTCCGTATCACAGAAATAGTGGGAACAAAAGAACTGCTCAACTCTTTAAGCGAGGGAAAAGAATAAAAACTACTAACTTTAAAAATATTAACAGGTAAAGGGGAAAAAACGATGGAAGACAAAAAGATTATGATTGTAGATGACGCTGCTTTTATGCGCATGATGATTAAAAATAGCCTCACAGGTCAAGGTTACACTAATTTAATTGAGGCAGCAGACGGCCAAGAAGCGCTGAATACCTATAATGCAGAAAAACCCGACTTGGTTATCATGGACATCACCATGCCAAACATGGATGGTTTGCAGGCATTGCAGGCGATTAAAGCGGCTGATCCCAACGCTAAAATAGTAATGTGTTCTGCCATGGGCCAGGAATCTATGGTTGTGGACGCTATTCGTTTTGGTGCACTTGATTTTATAGTAAAACCATTTAAACCCGATCGTATTCTGCAAACAGTAGAAAAAATTCTGGGTTAATATATTTTTTAAAATGTGATCAATTAAAATTGGCTTGATGGTTTGGGAGGAACGAACTTGTCGGCGTTAGATTTGATAGGACGCATTACGGGTGCCATTGTAGCTCTTATATTGGTACTTTTAAGTGCTTGGCTGATTTTACGTTGGATAGGTAAAAAAATGCCGGGCGTGAGTGGTGGTTCAGCCAGATTAATTCAAGTGCTGGATCGCTATGGTGTAGGACGAGGAAGCACGTTGCTTCTTATTCGTGTACAAAGCAAGGTGATGCTTGTTGCTATCAGTGAGCACACGGCTGAAAAGCTGTGTGAGTTTGACGACCCTGAAGAAAAAATCACCTCCATGAGTAAGGCGGCGGACACGATGGATTTTTCAGCCGCGTTAAGCGGAGCGCTTAAACAATTTAAAAATCGTGGCAACAAGGGAGAGGGCTGATGAAAACAAATCTTTCCCACAAAGAAAACAGGTTGTTGCTGCGCAGGCTGAAACGATTGCTTTTACTTTCGCTGATACTTACAGTGGTTTTTTCCACTGTAATGGCAGTGAGTGCTTATGCAACAGACCTGACAATCAACGTATCACCGGGCTCAGAACCGGGTGAAATGGGCGCAATAGAAGTAATTTTTATTTTAGCCTTTTTAGCGTTACTGCCGTCCATCATTTTGATGATGACATGTTTCACACGTGTTATTATTGTGCTTGGATTTTTACGTAGCGCAATGGGTACCGCGCAAAGTCCGCCAAACATAGTGATGACAGGCTTAGCGTTATTTTTATCACTATTTATCATGATGCCGGTACTTAGCGAAATGAACGAAGTGGCATACCAGCCTTTTAGCGATGGTGAGCTAACAAGTACAGAGGCTCTTAGCGAGGCGTCGGTTCCTTTAAAGCGTTTTATGCTGGCGCAAACCAGCCCGGAATCGCTCGCGCTTTTTTTAGATTTGTCAAATACTGAACCGCCGCAAGTGGAAGATATGTCAAACCCGGTGGAATTGCTTGATTTATCATTACTTGTCATCACTCCGGCGTTTTTAACCAGCGAGATATCCAGGGCGTTTTTGATGGGATTTTTCATTTACCTCCCATTTTTGGTAATTGACTTGGTTGTGGCCAGTGTTTTGATGAGTATGGGTATGATGATGCTACCGCCGGCCATGATTTCTTTACCGTTTAAGTTGCTCATGTTTGTGCTGGTGGATGGCTGGAATTTAATGATGGGCACACTAGTGACTTCGTTTGAAATTTTCACATAAGACTAAGCCGGAAAATTATCTTGGCTGAGTGGAAGGTCTCTGCCTTGGCAGAGATTTTTTTGAAAACAAACGATGATAAAAATTTGCGTATGGAGGAAAAACTGTGTCACAAGGTGAGATTTTAGATGTAATGCGGCAGATGTTGATGGTGTGTATTCAGTTAGCGGGCCCTCTTTTGCTGGTAAGTATTGCTGTGGGCTTGATTGTAGCTATTTTCCAAGCTGCAACACAAATCAGTGAACAGACATTGACATTTGTGCCGAAACTCTTGGCAATGTCGCTGATGCTTTTGTTACTTGGAGGCTGGTTTTCCTCTTCAATCATAGATTTTGTAGAGTATATATTTGGTATAATGGCAACAATATAAGGCAGGAGAGGCTAAATGACAGTAGATGTACTGTTCACCAATGTGCTGGTGTATATGCTGGTGTTTGTACGCTTCGCAGGTATGATTCTTTTGAATCCTATGTTTTCGCGTAGTAACGTGCCCAACATTGCACGAATGGGTCTTGTATTGTTTCTTAGCTTGCTGATAGCACCAATGCAACCGCAAGAGAGTATGCAGGCAGTATACCAGATGAATGGGTTTGTATATGCATTTAGCGCAATAGGCGAGCTGGCCATAGGCGTTGTTTTTGGATATATTTTCCAGGTTTTTTACTACTTGCTGTTTTTTGTAGGCGATGTTATGGATACCGATATCGGCCTTGCAATGGCAAAAAGCTTTGACCCAACGACGAATATTCAATCAGGTTTTTCCGCTAGGATTGTAACGCTACTGTTTTCTTTGTATATTTTTGCCACGGGAAGCCATTTGACCATGATCCACATTTTTGCAGACACTTTCACCGCCATTCCCACAGGCGCTTTTTCTATAGAAGTAAGTATTGTCACCTTTGCATTACAGCTTTTCACCAATGTGTTTTCGCTTGGAATGAGGCTGGTGGCACCAATGATGGTAGCGGAATTCATACTGCAAGCGTCAATGGGCATTTTGATGCGGTTTATACCGCAGATAACGGTGTTTGTTATAAACTTTCAGCTGCGCATATTGTTAGGCATTATAATGCTTTTTGCATTTGCTCCTTATATAGGCCAATTTATTGATTCGTACATTGATACATTATTTGACAGCTTGGTTCAAGCATCACGAACGATGAGCGGAACGTAAGCGGCAAAGAAATGGTATATTTGTCGCTGGATTTTTGCAGTAGGCGAGACGGTCATACAAGGGGGGATTTGGCTTGGGTGGTGGCGAGAAAACTGAACAAGCCACAAGTAAACGGAAAAAAGACGAGCGCAGAAAAGGTAATGTTTTCAAAAGCCAAGAGGTAGGAACATTGCTGGGTCTCGTTGGAATAATATACACTATTCAGTTTGCAGGAACCTTGATTATAAGCTCTATCCAGGGCGGGTTTATGTGGTTTTGGAGCGTAGCATCGACGCAATATACCATTAACGATACAATATTACGCACCACATTTATTCAAGGTGCTATTGCGTTTTTGGCGGCTGCCGGCATACCGTTGCTTGCATCTATGTTGATAGCGATCGTTGTTACTATGGCGCAAACAAAGGGTCTTGTCAGTTTTGAAAAGCTCAAACCAAAATTTGACAAAATGAACCCTCTAAATGGCATCAAACGCATGTTCAGCATGCGTGGAGCTGTAGAGCTGGTAAAGTCGATTTTAAAGATTCTTATACTTGGATATGTGATTTATACAAAATATATAG
>CAYJIC010000124.1:0-3998 GCA_964370155.1 uncultured Oscillospiraceae bacterium | reverse complement strand
GAGCCCTTCATGGCAAGCACATTAGAGCAGCGATGTTTTTCCGGCAACAACATATTAAAATTGACTATTTCCTAATGTGAATGATGGTCAACCGCTTGGTTATATTATAGCGTGGTAAAGGCTTTTTGTGCTGATATTCCTTATATTATATAACAATTGTTGTGGTGATTGGAAAGTAAATTTGTGCAATTGTTAAAAAATTAACAAATATTATTGACTCTGATATACTCTTGTTGTATCATTAGTGTCGACAAAATAACAACAAGAAACGGAGTGTGGTAAATTTGATAATAGGTTCAATAAGAGAACAAAATGAATCTCGTGTTGCTATGGTTCCGGCTATTACAAAAAAGTTTTGTGCAATGCAAGATATGGAGATTTTTGTAGAACAGGGTATATCAGATTTGTTTAATGATACCGACTACCAAGATTCGGGCGCAAAAGTTGTAAGCCGAGCCGAGGTTCTTTCGTCAAGTGATATTTTAGTTTTGTTTAATCCATTGGCGGACGAAGAGTTGAAGTTGTTAAAAAAAGAAGCTATGATCATCAGCCACATGGATCCTTATAATAACAAAAATTATATTGACAAGTTATGTGAACTTGGTCTCAGCTCGGTGAGCATGGAGATGATTCCACGAAGCACTATTGCACAAAAGATGGATGCTCTAAGTTCTCAGGCGTCTCTTGCAGGCTATGTTGCCGTTATGCAAGGTGCAAACCTGATGAATAAAATCTTTCCAATGATGATGACACCTTCCGGAACTATCGCTCCAGCCAAGGTGTTTATTATAGGTGTTGGTGTTGCCGGACTTCAGGCTATTGCTACTGCAAAACGTTTAGGAGCGAAGGTTGAAGCGTTTGACACTCGTCCTGTTGTTGAAGAGCAGGTTCAGTCGCTGGGTGCTAAGTTTGTCAAGGTTGATTTGGGAGAAATGTCTCAAACTGCTGATGGCTATGCTAAAGAACTTACAAAAGAGCAGCTTGCAAAACAACAAGAAGCTATGGAAAAAGCTTGTGCCAACGCCGATTTAGTTATAACAACAGCAAAACTTTTTGGAAAAAAAGCACCGATCCTTGTCACAGACAAAATGATAGCCAAGATGAGAAACGGCTCGGTTATTGTTGATTTAGCGGCAGGAACCGGTGGTAACGTTGAAGGAACACAGCTTGATGCTACTGTTGAGATACACGGTGTTAAGGTTGTTGGTATAGATAATCTTGCCGGCCTTGTTCCTACCGATGCAAGTGCTATGTATGCAAACAACATCTACAACATGCTCACACATTTTCATGATAAAGAAGCAAATGAATTTAACTTTATCGATGATGAAATTGCTAAAAGTTGTGTGATCACATATAAAGGAAACCTAAGCAATGAGCGCATAATTGAATTTTATAGTGACAAGGGGGAAAATTAGATGGAAAATATAGTTTTATTAGTATTTATCTTGGCCTTAGCTTCTTTTTTAGGGTTTGAGCTTATATCTAAAGTACCTTCTCAACTGCATACACCGCTTATGTCGGGCTCGAATGCAATAAGTGGAATTACTATTGTAGGTGCTATTCTTAGTTTGGGTGGTTTTTTTGAAGCAGACTCCACACTGCGAATAGCCTTAGGTGCTTTCGCTATCTTTTTTGCAACTGTAAATGTTGTAGGTGGATATGTTGTTACTAATCGGATGTTATCCATGTTTACAACAAAGAAGAAGGAGGATCAATAGTAATATGTTTGATTTAACCTTTCTTACAGGATTTTTATATATAGTTGCAGCTGTTTTATTTATCTTAGGCTTAAAAAAGCTTGGCAACGCACAAACCGCTCCCACCGGTAACCTCATATCGGCGATGGGTATGTTTATTGCAGTTGTCACAGCAGTTCTTTCTCAGCTGGACCTACAGTATTTATGGATAATTGTTGCAGTTGTTCCGGGCACTGTAGTTGGTGTTGTGGCTGCAAAAAAAGTAGAAATGACTTCCATGCCGGAAATGATAGCACTCTTTAACGGGTTTGGTGGTATTGCCAGCATGCTTGTTGCATATGCAGAATATCAAAAGTATGTTTCAGAGGCAACCATACAGGATACTGCCGCTTTTCAACTGGCAATAATCGTTGTTACCATCCTAATTGGTGGTATAACCTTTACCGGCTCACTTATTGCATGGGCAAAGCTTTCGGGTAAGATGACAAGCAAGCCTATCCTTTATCCGGGCCAACAGCTGGTAAATGCCTTGGTGATTATTGGATACTTAGTCGGAACCGCTTTGTTTAGCTTTAGTTATGGTTCTTTTATCAGCGGATATGCTTTATTCTTACTACTTGTTGGCATCTCTCTTGTTGCCGGAATAATTTTTGTTATTCCTATCGGTGGTGGCGATATGCCGGTTGTAATATCTTTGCTGAATGCTTGCAGTGGTGTTGCGGCTTGTGCGGCAGGTTTCGTTATCTCAAACACGATTTTGATAGTTACCGGTGCGCTGGTTGGATCAAGTGGTGTTATTCTTACCAACATTATGTGCCGCTCAATGAACCGTAACCTTTCTAACGTTTTGTTCTCGGGATTCGGCAGTGGAGCTGCTAAAAGTGGCGGAGCCGATCAGCAAGGAGAGGTGAAACCTGTTTCGGTAGAGGATACCTACCTTATGCTTGAAGCTGCAACATCTGTTTTGATAGTGCCTGGATACGGCATGGCTGTTGCCCAAGCGCAGCATGCCGTGCAAGAACTTGCAGCGCAGCTTGAAGAAAATGGTTGTGAGGTAAACTTTGCCATCCATCCTGTTGCCGGTCGCATGCCCGGACACATGAATGTTTTACTTGCCGAGGCTAATGTACCTTATGAGCAACTTAAAGAAATGGACGATGTTAACCCAACAATCGAATCGGTTGACGTTTGTGTCATCATCGGAGCTAACGACATTGTTAACCCGGCATCCAGAGAAGATGAAAGCTCGCCAATATATGGAATGCCTATAATAAATGTTGATTACGCAGGAACAGTTATAGTTCTAAAAAGATCAATGAACGCAGGATTTGCAGGTATAGAAAATCCGCTCTTTTACAAAGATAACACCAGAATGCTATTTGGCGATGCGAAAAAGACTGTACAAGAGCTAGTGGCCGAATTTAAAGGCTAGGCAAAAGCATTCTTACTTAACAGTTTCGATAAATTCGTATATATATATCTAAAAGAAAAGGAGACTCATTATGACAAGATTTACACTTCCTAGAGATTTATATCACGGTAAAGGATCCTTAGAAATCCTTAAAAAACTAAAAGGTAAAAAAGCAATGGTTTGCACCGGTGGCTCGGCAATGCAAAAAACCGGGTTTTTAGACAAAGTAGTTGCATACCTAAAAGAAGCCGGCATGGAGGTTGCTATCATCGATGGTATCGAGCCGGATCCTTCTGTTGAAACAGTAATGAATGGCGCTGCAGAAATGCTTAAATTCGAGCCTGATTGGATTGTGGCAATCGGTGGCGGCTCTCCAATTGACGCAGCTAAAGCTATGTGGATAAAGTATGAGTATCCTGAAATCACTTTTGAAGAAATGTGCAAAGTTTTTGGTCTTCCTGAACTGCGTAATAAAGCCCATTTCTGTGCAATTCCTTCAACATCCGGTACAGCTACAGAAGTTACCGCTTTTTCAATCATTACCGACTATAAGCAAGGTATTAAATTCCCGATAGCCGACTTTGAAATCACACCCGACATGGCAATACTGGACTCTGAGATTGCCGAAACCATGCCACAAAAGCTTACCGCTCAAACCGGTATGGACGCAATCACTCATGCTATCGAGTCCTATGTTTCTACTGCACGCTCAGATTTCACAGCACCGTTATCGCTATACTCGGCTAAAATGGTTAAAGAAAATCTTATAGCTTCCTACAACGGAGATTTAAGCAAGCGTGATACAATTCATAACGCTCAGTGCATGGCAGGTATGGCGTTCTCTAACGGCCTTTTAGGAATTGTTCACTCTATGGCGCATAAAACCG
>CAYJIC010000123.1:0-4032 GCA_964370155.1 uncultured Oscillospiraceae bacterium | reverse complement strand
GTTTTGTTTCTCTGGCCTCTTGCTCATATTCTTCAATATGAATAGAGGTATAAACATCGTCTCTTACGATTTTTTCGTTGATGAGAACTGCGTCCTCATAGTTATATCCTTCCCAAGTCATGAACCCTATCAAGGCGTTCTTGCCAAGGGATATTTCACCATTTGCTGTAGCGGGACCATCGGCAATTACCATGCCTTTAACCACTTTGTCCCCTTTACTTACAATAGGACGTTGGTTTACGCACGTGCCTTGGTTGCTGCGCATGAACTTGATAAGATCATACACATCGTCGTCTTCACCATCGTCTCTGCGAACAATCACTTGCTCGGATGTGACTTTTTCTACCACGCCACTGTTTTTGGCCAAAACCACCACGCCGGAGTCACAAGCGGCTTTATATTCCATACCTGTGCCGATAATCGGCTGCTGTGGTACCAGCAGCGGCACAGCTTGACGTTGCATGTTCGAGCCCATCAGCGCACGGTTCGCATCGTCGTTTTCAAGGAAAGGAATCATGGCCGTCGCCACCGACACAACCATCTTCGGCGATACGTCCATATAGTCTGCTTTTTCTTTACTGGTTTCCAGAATCAAGTCTTGATGACGTGCGTTTACACGACTTTTAACAAAACGATTCTCTGCATCCAGCGGCTCATTCGCCTGAGCTACTACATATTCATCTTCCACATCGGCTGTCATATACACAACTTCGTCTGTTACAACGCCGTTTTCTTTATCCACTCTACGGAAAGGAGCTTCTACAAACCCGTATTCATTGATGCGTGCAAAAGTGGCAAGATAAGAAATAAGACCAATGTTCGGGCCCTCAGGTGTTTCAATCGGGCACATGCGTCCGTAGTGACTGTAATGCACGTCACGAACCTCAAAGCCGGCACGATCACGTGACAGACCACCTGGGCCAAGAGCAGACAAACGACGCTTATTCGTAAGTTCTGCCAGCGGATTGTTTTGGTCCATAAACTGCGAAAGTGGAGACGAGCCAAAAAACTCTTTTATAGAGCTTGTCACCGGGCGGATATTTATAAGTGCTTGCGGTGTCACATCGCCCATTTCCTGAGCTTGCAATGTCATGCGCTCACGAATAACACGCTCCATACGGCTGAAACCGATACGGAACTGGTTTTGAAGCAATTCACCAACACTACGGATACGACGGTTGCCAAGATGGTCAATGTCGTCAGTGGTGCCGATATCCCATGCAAGGCCGTTCAAGTAGTTTACAGAAGACAAAACATCATCCACTGTTATGGTACGAGGAATCAAACGAGCACGATTTTTTATCAGTAGCTCAATTCTTTCTTCTTCGTCTTGGGTTTCTTCAAGGATTTCTTGCAGAACTGCATAGCACACTTTATCGGTGAGCCCTGCTTTTTCACGTGCATCAAAACCAAGGAAGAAAGAAGCGTCCACCATGCCGTTGGAAATAACTTTTACTTCCACTTCACGTTTTTCGCTGTTATCGCTTTCTTCTCTTTCTTTTTTCAAGTACACTGCAATTATGCCGTTCTTTTCCACTTCTTCACTAACCTGGCGAGAAATCATCTCGCCAGCAGCACAAAGAAGCTCGCCTGTGGCAGGAACAATAATGTCTCTTGCCGACACATGCCCTGCTATACGGCGGGCAATAGCCAGTTTTTTGTTCATTTTGTAGCGACCAAAACGAGACAAGTCATAACGATGCGGATCAAAAAACAAGTTATTGATATGCGTTTGAGCACTCTCCACTGTAGGAGGCTCGCCCGGACGCAGTTTTTTATATGTTTCAATCAAGCCATCTTCCACATTTTTGCCAGGATCTTTGGCAATCGTGGTTTCTATTCTGTCGTCATCTCCGAAGAAGTCGCGAATTTGACTGTCTTCACCAAGTCCCAGCGCACGGATAAACACCGTCACCGGCAGTTTGCGTGTTTTATCAATACGCACACTGAACACGTCGGCAGAATCAGTTTCATATTCAAGCCACGCGCCACGGTTTGGGTTCAAGGTAGCGTAAAACAGCTTTTTGCCTGTTTTATCGTAATCTTGCTTGAAATACACACCCGGACTACGCACCAGCTGCGAAGCGATTACACGCTCGGCACCGTTGATGATAAACGTACCACTTTCTGTCATCAGCGGAAAATCACCCATGAAAATTTCTTGTTTTTTCACTTCTGATGTTTCCCTGTTAAGCAGTCGTGCGGTCACCCTAAGGGGCGCCGAATACGTAACATCACGTTCCTTACACTCTTTGATGGTGTACTTGGGCTTTGTTTCCAGACGGTAGTCCACAAAGTCAAGCACCAAGTTTCCGGTGTAATCCTCCACAGCTCCCATATCATGGAACACTTCTTTTAACCCTTCGTTCAAAAACCATTGGTACGAGTTTTTCTGTACTTCAATAAGATTCGGCATCTCCAATACTTCATCAATGCGCGAAAAACTCATGCGCTCAGTCGTCCCAAGCTTTACCGGTTTGACTTTCACCATAATCCGCTACCCTCTCCTTGCTACTCTATTCAAAAATTATTTCCGACAAAATTGATCATCTTAGCAAAAATCATATCATTTTCTAAAAACGTTCATCACTCAGCCAGCAAAAAAAGCTTTATTTTGTAAGTATTGCACAAAACAAAGCCTCCTTTTTCTCTGATTTTGATATGAATTTCAGATGAATGCGCAAAGACATCCATCATGATGACAATTTATTATTATACAGCCACCTTTCTCTCTTGTCAATAGGATATATCGTTATTTTTATAAAACGGCACACACGGAGCCGTGTATCGTTTTCAGTTGATGTCGTATCACACTTTGTCATCATGACAGCCACTTTTGTGCATCTATAAAAGCTCAGCCATCGGATATCAGCGAGGCAAAACTCACTGCGTCCAGCTCACGGTTTATGTCGGCACTGATGCGTGCAAACACTTTTTGAAAGCCACATCCGTCTGCTGAAGTGCATCGGCATTCTTTATCCGTCAGACAGCGGTTCATCACATATGGTCCCTCCACCGCACACAGAACATCTTTCATGGTTATTTTATCCGGTGTATGGGCTAGCTCATATCCGCCACGGTTACCTTTAAAGCTGTTTACAATCCCCGCAGCAGATAGCTTACCTAATATTTTCAGTGAAAACCGCAGTGTCACATCTACTTCTTCGCTTATTTTGCGAGCGTCTCGCCGGCCTCCATTCTTTGCCAGGCAATGCACAATACGCATGGCGTAATCCACTTCTTGTGTTATATACATTTTGCTACCTCTTGTTCAAATTATACTATCTTACTATATTTTATAGTATACCAAATTTATCTATTTTTCGTCAATCTTTTATCTAGCGTAAATAAAAGACAATATAAATACGGCTGTCAACAAAGAAACAAGCCGACACTGTATTGATAAAGTATCAGCTCGTTATTATTCATGGGGCTCTCACAATATATGTTGAAGCTATTAAGGAGCTAAGAACCTATCATAGCTTGCAGAATAACCATCTTCGGTTACTGTCATATACAAAGTTTCATCGTCGTTTACAAGCTCGACATAACACACGCCATCTTCAAATTTGTCGGTAATATCGATTTTATGATTATACCAGTAAACCCAAATTGTGCCATCGTCTTTATACTCAACCTCTGGTGAGTTCATTTCTTCTATAAGTTCTTCCTCCGTCAATGGACGCTCGTTGCCGAATGCGTCATAGGCTACACCACCGCCACCTTGCTGCCTCTCATTTCCTTCATCATCAATATAGGTCATATCATAATTGCCATTTCCGTCAAATTCGAATGTGACATCAGTCTGCTCACCTTGAAGCCAAATCTGAAGGCTGCGCTGAATGCCACCAATATCGGTGGCATAAATAGCAGTTGCACTTCCAACAATCAAAACACAAGCGGCAACGCAGGCCGCCAGCTTATTCAGTTTCATTTTTTTGCTTGTAGATGTCATTTTATTTACCTCCAAAGAAAAATCATCGGAGATATGAACAGCAGAAAACGCCTGTTTATATTTTTCTTTATTCGTCA
>CAYJIC010000122.1:0-4087 GCA_964370155.1 uncultured Oscillospiraceae bacterium | reverse complement strand
TTGTAATTTTCGCGGAGACACCTCCTCCATTTATGCTATACATCATTTATTATTTTAATATCATAAAATGATGTATAGCGTTGACAGTAAAATGTCAATTATTCGGCTTCTTCTATATTTTCTGAATTTGCATCATCGCTTTCTTCGGGGCCGCTTTCGTCGAGATAAACCCAATTGATGGTGTATTGTATCTCGGTAATCTCTCCTATATTATCAACATAATCACTTAAAAGCACTTGTGCTCTTCTTTCCGCTTCTGCAAGTAAAGTGGTATCGGTTGTTGCTGTGTCTACCATTTTTTCTTGTGCATCTGCAAAAGCTGCAGTTTGATCTTCGGCTGAAATATCTGCTGAGTCTCCTGCAATAATGAAAGAATCTTCGGATAAGGTTGCTTCATCCACTCTGCTGCTTAACACTTTCGCTTTTGGCAATGTGATTGTTACTACATCTTCGTCAACAGAAAGTTCGATCAATGATGCATCTAAGCCTATGCTTACAATCCCACTGTACTCGATCCAAAAGTGTTTATCTTTTGTCCAAAAAAGTGCACCGGTAGCATCTTCTTGGAAAAATTTTGCCACATTATGAAAATAACAATCCATAACAGCCAACTCGCAAATTGCCTGCATTTTAGATGTTTGAAGCTGAATATCAGAATTTCTGCCTGAAAACAGAGCGCACGAAGTAGAAAAAATCAAAATAATTATACAAAGCACTGCTATAATAACTTTACGCTTATTCATTTTTTCTCCTTTATACTACTTCCAAAATATACTCTTCTTCTAATTCATCAATAAACGGAGAAACCAAGGCGGAGATCACATTTTTGGCATTTTGTTCAGCTAACTCATATATGGCATGTTCTTGAGAGCTTTCATTTGTGACATCGTCAATACATTCTTTGTACGCTTGTTCCACCACAGTATCGGTATTTGCTTTCTCGTTCACGAAAATATAATCAAGGGAAGCAATGTCGACTGTTATATCTGTTATCTTTATTTCAGGGAGAGTTACTACAATTTTTGTGTTTTCACGATCAATGTCTACGGTGATTTGCTTGAAATCTATTCCTGCTTGTACTTTCGATTCATAATATACATGATAGTCTATATTTTCGGGTTTGTCTTCGTTCATTACAGTTGCAACACCTATATACACTGCCTCAAACGTTGATAATTCACTTACATCAATTATCCTTTCAAGTGTAGATGTTGATAGTATTTCCGCCTGTGGGCGATATGGGTTAACAATCATCACGATTAAAACCGCTACTACTATTACAAGCACAATAGCTAATGGGAAAATAATCTTTTTTCTTTTGAACAAAGTTTTGACTTTTTCTTTTGCACTTTTTTTATCATCCATATACATCACCATCCTTCATAAAAATATTCGTTAATTCATAAAATAATCGTATATCATACTAATTACAAGGTCAAGCAAACTTATTTATCAAAAATGTAAACATTTTACTGTACATATAAAATAACAATATTGTTTTAGACAATGATTTTTGTTACGTATTCGTCAATTCTAAGGGTTATTAAAAACTTAGCTTACATAAGCATCGTTCCCTTTTTGTTTTTAAATTGTTTTGCGTCTAATTATTTGATGGAGCTTGTATTATAAAGAGATGTGTTGAGTGACAGGGGTTTTCAAATCCTAAGTTGTAGTTATTCTTCAATTATTTCCCATTCTCCGCCCTCGGTGCTCCCATTAAGAGGCGCAGGATTTATTTTAGTGTACATATAATCTTCTCCACTATCATCAATCACGCGATAATAATCATTATCTTCAACTGTAGCATCATATATCTGGCCATTAGTCAAATCCATATGGCTATCATTTCCGACAAATTTAAGCTTCATGTCCCCCTACCTTTCTCATTTTTGTTTTTGATTCATAGTGAATACCGTTTAATTCATACCAATATATATCGCACGCAAACACATATACTTTAATTTTTGTAGCCTTATTTGAGAGTTTTTATAGGTCTGAATTCACTAACCGATACTTTATTTGCGTAAAGTTCAAGTATTGTAGAGGTTAGTGAATTATCAGGCTTGTAAGTATGTTGCTAACACTTAGATATTTCATGGCTTTTACGATGCATACTCTGCCATTTTGCCTTGTATTCGTTAAGACTTTCTTTGTTTGCTCCACATGCATAATCGGGTTTATCATTTTGAAGTCCATCGTTTTGCCAACCACATATGTCACAAATGTCAAAAAACTCAACGTCTTGCTGGCCACAACAAAAGTACTTGTTTGATTTCACGCTCATATTTTTCACCTTTTAATACTTAATCTTATCATTAGATACAAACAAACTTGATTTTTTGTGATAAGCCTAACTGTGTACATGCCTTTTATGCCACCGTAATGATACCTTTCTCAAGCCCTTTCATTGTTTTAGCAAGTTTTTCTATGGTGAGTTCTTGTTCCTTATCCATGCTAAAATGGTTTTGAAAATCATAGCGGTTCAGTTTTATTGACGCTTATCCTTTTGGATTATCGTTTGGAATGTTATATTTTTCTTTTAGTGCTTTTAGGCGACGGTTTACCTCACGGGTTTGTTCTCTGCGTTCTTCAGTGCAAAGTCCATCTCGTCCTTGAGATTTACCCTTGTATTTTTCAAAGATTAAGTCGCATTGTTTTCAGTCCCAATCTTTTAATTTTTCCTTTTCTTTTTCATAGCTCATAAAATTGAAATCCTTCCAGCATACTCAAATATACGTTTATTCAATAATAACACAAATACATCACAATTTGTATATTTTATATAGAATTTGACACATTTTGCAATTTTTGTGCTGATGTGCCTTTGGATAATTCATTTATAGATAATTTACATTTATCAGGGTGGCATGGTGCTTTTCGCAAATATAAATAACCCATCTACAGTAGTTACCATAGATAGGTTATAAATGAGTTTATGATATAAAGCTAAATATTAATTAGTGTCATCTTGAATGTCTGTAATCTCTACACAATCAACATCGATGATTTCTTCTACTAATTCATTTTCTTCATCTGTACTTACATGATCGGGATTACTAAGCAGTGTATCTTGCAACGAAACTTTTAGCCTATCACAACACGGCTTAAAAGTAGCAAATGTTAACGCTCCGCCAACAACACCACCAACTAACGGAATTGCCTTGTTGAAAAAATTCACACACATTTTTTTGGTTAAGTTTACACCAAACCATTTACATACACTTTTAACAATAGGGTATAAGACACCTTTTGTCACCGCCGCTTTCATAAACTTTTTACTTACTCCGCTTGCAAGTGCTTTGGCCATGGCCTTTAGTGCGTTGTTTGCGCCGGCCACCCCATACATTGCCCCTAAGCATAGTATCAAGGTGTTCATTGTTGCGCTGTCAAAAGTTCCTTCGGTTTCATCCGTATCTATTTGCTGGAACCCATATAAATATAGTAGTTTTTGTGTAGCTCTGAGCATATATCCGTAATATTGTGTAATATCAGCAGGTATAGTGGCTACCATTGCAACACCACCCGGAGCTCCTAATGCGGCAGAAATTCCCGACACACAGTTTCTTTCGAATTTTATCACATCATCTGCTAATTGGTCTATTTTCTCTCTCGGTATGCCTACTTTTGCAGGAGTGGTTGCTATTGCTTTTTCAATAGTCTCTTCAGGAAAATGTTTCAGGAACTCTTTCCTTAAAAACTTCTCCCTATTTATATTTATTCCGGGTGTTCTTATACCGAGTATAATAATGTCTTCAATATCAATCTGGCCGTCACCATTTACATCAAGTGCATCAACAACAGCCTTTTGTGAGCCGACAGCAAGTTCTTTCGCTTTAGCGGCGGCATTTACACCACCTTTCTTTATGTTTCCTAAGGTTTCGCTTAATGGTTTGAGCTGTTTTTTGTTAGCTTTAACATTACTGTTATCTTGCAAATATATCACTCCTTTATGTAAAATTTGGTTTTATATGATTCTAAAACCTCGTAGTTACGTTGTCAACATTGATGAAAATTGTTTGTCTAATAATTATAAGATTGAAAGCTGATTTTGGTGAAACTCACCATACTATTAATATCATTTCCTCGC
>CAYJIC010000121.1:0-4089 GCA_964370155.1 uncultured Oscillospiraceae bacterium | reverse complement strand
CGCCTTGAGCTATCATGGTTTGTGCCACTTTCTCAAATCCGGCGATGTTTGCACCCGCCATCAAGTTGCCTGCTGCACCATAACGTTCAGCTGCGTCTTTACTGGTGTGTACAATATTTTTCATGATACCTTGCAGTCTTTGATCTACTTCATCAAAGCTCCAAGACAAACGCAAGCTGTTTTGGCTCATTTCAAGGCCGCTGGTAGCTACGCCGCCTGCATTGGCTGCTTTACCGGGACCATACAGGATTTTATTTTCCAAAAATACAGCAATAGCCTCGGGTGTGCTGGGCATGTTAGCGCCTTCGGCCACCACTTTACAACCATTTTTAACCAGCATTTTTGCGTCTTCGCCGTCCAGTTCGTTTTGTGTTGCGCAAGGCAAAGCAATGTCGCAAGGAACGCTCCACACGCCACGACCCTCGTGATATTCACATCCACGCTCTTTCGCATACTCTGTAAGACGTGCACGACGCACTTCTTTTATGTCTTTCAGCAGTTCAACGTCAATACCATCTTTGTCGTATACCCAGCCGGTGGAATCGCTGACAGTAACCACTTTACCGCCCAGCTCCTGAGCTTTTTTGGTGGCGTAAATAGCCACGTTGCCACTGCCGGAAACCACCACGGTTTTACCTTCGAAGCTGTCATTCATCTGTACTTTCATTGCTTCGTCTACATAGTAGCACAAGCCATATCCTGTAGCCTCTGTACGTGCAAGACTTCCGCCGTAAGTAAGACCTTTGCCGGTAAGCACACCGGTAACTTCATTACGAAGACGTTTGTATTGACCATACATGAAGCCGATTTCACGAGCGCCAACACCGATATCACCCGCAGGAACGTCGGTGAACTGACCGATATGTTTTTCAAGTTCTGTCATGAAGCTTTGGCAAAAACGCATTACCTCGGCGTCACTTTTACCTTTAGGATCAAAGTCGCTACCGCCTTTGCCGCCACCCATGGGCAAAGTTGTTAGGCTATTTTTAAATATTTGCTCAAATCCCAGGAATTTGATAACAGACAAGTTAACTGTGGGATGAAAACGCAAACCACCTTTATAAGGACCAATAGCACTGTTAAACTGAACACGGAATCCACGGTTTACTTGCACATTACCCGCATCATCCATCCATGCTACACGAAACACAATTTGACGCTCTGGCTCTGCCATACGCTCCAAAATAGCATTTTTTTCAAACATCGAGTTTTGGGCCACCACTGGCTCTAAAGATTCAAACACTTCTTTAACAGCTTGTAAAAATTCACCTTCGCCGGCATTACGTTTTGCCACTGCATCATACACATTGTTTACATAATCGTTTTTAAACATTGTACCCTCCAAAGTATTATTTCTGACCTTTATTGTGCCCCACCGAAGGACACATATAACAACCTGACCTTCATTACAGTACAAATTATAGTATAAACTATTATTAAAATCAAATTTTTCCACACAAAATTCGTATCGTCTCAACTTTTTCGTTAATTTGACATATATTTTCAATATAACTATTAAATTTTTATGCACAATTTTGTGTGAAGTTTTACACTTGTGAAAACCACTATAAAATGATACAATATTTCTGCAAGTAACCCAAACGGCAGCGCCGTGAAAACGGTGAGGAAAGTCCGGGCTTCGTAAGGGAATGGCAGCTGCTAACGGCAGCCGGGGGCAACCCTAGGGACAGTGCAACAGAAATAAACCGCCGAACGGGCCTTTTGGCCGCGTGGTGACGCTGGAAAGGTGTGGTAAGAGCACACCGGTGCACAGGTAACTGTGTGCGTCTATGTAAACCCTGCCTGAAGCAACACCCGTATGAGACAGCATGTAAAATGTAAGCGTACCCTGCGCGTCTTGGAGGTGGCACCGAGCCATGCTGGCGACAGATGGCCAAGATAGATTGTCGTATAAAACAGAACCCGGCTTATGGTTTGCTTGCTTTTTAAAAAACAAAAAGGCGAAACAACGGAATTATTCCCACTGTTTTGCCTCTTTTTACTTTTATGTGATATAAACAACAAAAACTTTCTAGCCTAAAGATTCAAAAAAACCCGAATCGGCCATTGATACAAAATCATCGTCTGAAACAATGATGTGATCAAGCATCTGTACGTTTATCATTTTTAAAGTGTTGTATATTTCGCTACTTATTCTTTTGTCACTAAGCGACGGCAGGGCCACACCGCCCGGATGATTGTGCGCTAATATCACAGCTGTGGCGTTGGCGTTTACCACTTCCGTCACAACACGTTTTACCGCTATTTGCACAGCATTCACAATGCCTCCATCGCCTATCTGCACACAGCGAATCACTTTTCGCTTATCGTCCAGCGCTATCATATACACTTCTTCGTTGCGTTTTCCAAAAAACTTTGGCATTATGTACTTTCCGGCCTTTTGGGTAGAGTCAATAATCTCTCCCGGCGCAGACTTATTTTCAAGGTAGTACCCGCTCATCGGTAAAATCATTTTTAGCAACACAGCGCCGTTTTCGCCTATACCTTTTACCTGCATCAGCTCTTCCACCGGCGCATCAACCACCGCCGCAAAACTACCAAATTTATTTATCAAAGCATGTGCCAGCTCGTTTGTGTCGCGCCTTGGTATGGCATAACATAATAAAAGTTCGAGTATGGTGTGTTCTTCAAGGCCGTTTAGCCCGTGCTTTAAAAACCTGGCACGAAGCCTGCCTCGGTGACCATTGTGCACACTCATTCCTTCACCCCTTTTACTCTACACTTATACATCTTAGTATACACCAATTTTTCCCAAATATGCAAGGAGGATAGCCGTTTGAAACAATTCACTGCCGACAAAAATGAAGATGGTATGCGCCTATCACGATTTGTAGAAAGTGTCACTGTGGGGCTACCAAGCTCTGTGATGTACAAATCTTTTCGCAACAAGCGCATAAAGATAAACGGCAAAAAAGCCGATGCTTCTTATCGTTTGGTTCTTGGCGATGTTATCGAGCTTTATATTAACGACTGCTATTTCAAAAAAGATAAACCTTCAAAGTCTATACTCACCCTGCAAAATACATCGCCCGTGGACTTCAAAACAGAATACCAAGACGAAAATATCGCTGTTTTATACAAGCCCGTTGGTATACTCAGCCACGCCGACAGCGCCACTTCGCCCAACCTGCTTTCGGCATTCACCCATAGCCTTGTGGAAAGTGGCGAGTTTGTACCTTCCATGGAAACAACCTTTCAGCCAGCTATATGCAACCGTCTTGACAAAGGCACCGAGGGCCTTATTTTGGCGGCCAAAAACGCTATCACTCTACGTGATGCCAACGACATTATCAGACAAAATCTTTTGCGCAAGGCTTACTTGTGTATATGCACAGGCATCCCACGAGATGGTGTTTTTCACGCCTTTCACACAAGGGATCACAGTACCCATTCTGTCACCATTCATGCAAACGAAGTCCCGTATTCAAAGCCTATTACCACTGAAATAAAAGTGCTTGATAGTTTCAAAACTTTTTCTTTGTGTGAGGTTATATTACACACCGGACGCACCCATCAAATCAGGGCGCATCTTGATTTTTTAGGCGCTCCTATTTTAGGTGATCGTAAATATGGGCGTGCTCATATAAACAAATCAACCGAGTTTTCATCGCAGGCTCTTTGCGCTCACAGCCTGACATTTCTACACGATATACCAAAAGAAAATCATCTTTTTTATCTGCGTGAAAAAACATTCTCAGCACAAAATTCCCAGCTACCTGTTTTATGGAAAAAACTTTGTGCTAATTCTGCCAATTCTTTGTAATCTTTCGTATAATATATAATAACTGATAATAAAAACTCTTGTCGGGAAGAATGCAAACTTCCAAAACAAGAGTTTTTTTATTTTATTCTATTACTTTTTTGCGCAAAATACTATACGCTACAAGATTTTCTCCATCTATCGCAGGAAGTGAAAACTTCATCAGGCTACATGCTGTAGATTCTGTTTCATTACCGTGCTCATCCCATATAATCTCAGGCGTGAATGCTACCGACTTTCCGCCTGGCATCAGCACTTCCAGCTCTTCTCCCAGCACAAATTTCCCGCGCTGAGTGCAGTATATCTTT
>CAYJIC010000120.1:0-4192 GCA_964370155.1 uncultured Oscillospiraceae bacterium | reverse complement strand
TCCCACTCTATTGTCGAAGGCGGCTTTGTCGTGCAATCATACAGTATTCTGTTTACGCCCGGCACTTCATTCACGATACGTGAAGATATCCGCTCAAGCACGTCATATGGAATACGCGCCCAGTCGCCCGTCATGGCATCTGTAGACGTAATAGCTCTTATACCTATTGCGTGGTCATATGTGCGTGCATCACCCATCACGCCTACACTTTTCAAATTCGGCAGCACTGTGAAATATTGCCAAATTTCCTTATCTAGCCCTGCTGCTGCAATTTCCTCACGCAAAATAGCATCGCTTTCACGTATGATAAACAGCTTTTCTTCTGTCACTTCACCAAGGCATCTCACGGCAAGCCCCGGGCCCGGGAATGGTTGCCTATCCACCAAAACATCAGGTATGCCCAGCTCTCTGCCTACATTACGCACTTCGTCTTTAAACAAAAGGCGTACCGGCTCCAGTAATTTAAAGCCTAGTTTCTCAGGAAGACCACCAACGTTATGATGGCTTTTTATCAGCGCAGCATCGCCAATTCCACTTTCAATAATATCCGGGTATATCGTGCCTTGTAGCAAAAAGTCCATATCGCCAAGCTTCTTTGCTTCTTCGGTGAACACTTCAATAAACTCATACCCAATAATTTTACGCTTTTTCTCAGGATCTGTCACTCCGGCAAGCTTGCCTAAGAACCTATCCCCTGCATTTACACGCACTAAGTTAAGATCAAAAGTCTTGCCGACAAGCTCCATTACCTGATCGCCTTCGTCTTTACGCATACATCCATGATCAACAAAAACGCAATGCAGACGATGTCCTATCGCTTTATGCACCAATATCGCACACACAGTAGAGTCTACACCACCGGATAGCGCACAAAGCACGTGCCCTGTCTCTCCTACAGTGTTTCTAATCTCTTCTATGGTAGATTGCACAAAACTTGCCATTGTCCAGTCGCCCTTGCATCCACATACATCCACCAAAAACGCACGCAAAAACTCTTTGCCAAACGCAGTATGCTCTACTTCCGGATGAAACTGCACAGCATAAAGTTTACGGCTTACATCTTCAATAGCTGCAAACGGGCAAGACTCACTAGATGCTGTTGTCTCAAACCCTTGTGGTAAAGATACTATCTGGTCGTTGTGGCTCATCCAGCTGACGCCTTTATCCACAACGCTTTTTATAAACCCACCACTACTTTGTATTTCTATCTTGCCAAACTCTTGGCGCTCTTGACGCTCCACCTTGCCACCGCATGCTTGCGCCATTAACTGTGCACCATAACAAATTCCTAAAATAGGAATTCCCATATCATACACAGCCTTATCAATATCAGGTGCGCCATCTTCATACACGCTGGCAGGTCCACCTGTGAAAATAATACCTGTAGGCTTTTTTTCTTCAATAGCCGCCATGGCTTTTTTGTATGGAACCACTTCGCAATACACATTATTTTCGCGCACACGGCGTGCAATTAATTGGTTGTACTGTCCTCCAAAATCCACAATCATTACTGTTTGATGAGCCATATATTTCCTCCTGTTTAAGCTATAGCTACTTCATATAAAATATGCTCTTTTCTTATTATACAACAATTTGTCATCTCACGAAAGTGATTTTTTTATAATTATTTAAGAAATAGTCTTGACAAATCAAAATAGTTAAGTTAAAGTAGTTAAGTGTAAATAATTAATTAAAAGTAACTATTTATCGCTGAGTGAAAGGATCAATCTATGAGTGACCGTCTTATAAAAACAATAGACAAATTGAGCCACGATATGTCTATTGCCGAGCTGAATTCTTTATATCAAAATAGAGAAACAAGCAATTTATCTTACCATGATACGCTATATTTAAACATTATTGATGCACATCCAAACAAATATACTTCTTCTCAAATAGCAGACTTGCTTAAAATAACCAGGCCTGCTGTAACGCAAAAAATAAATGAGCTGGCAAAAAAAGGGTATATTATTCGCACACAAAGCGCGCAAGATAAACGTGTTTTCTATTTATCTGTAGACCCTACAAAAAGCTATTGGTCTGATGAAGACAAAAAAATAGAACGCATTGCCGCACAAAAGCTGGAAGAAAAATTTGGTAAAAAACAAGTAGATCTGCTGTGTGATATGTTATCATTTTTAGCTGAATCTATACACGAGGAAATGACAAAGGAAACCAAAAATGAGTAAAAGCCCGTTATCAAAAAATTTCAATATGAGATCACTATTGGCATATACCATACCTTCGATATTTACCATGGTGTTTATGTCTACTTATACTATCATCGATGGTGTGTTTGTCTCTCGCCTTGTTGGTGAAGATGCATTGGCTGCTGTAAACTTAATAATGCCTCTCATGGGTATAGTTATGGCAGTAGGTTTAATGTTTGCTACAGGTGGCAACGCCGTTATTGCAAAATTCATGGGCGAAGGTAAAACTCAGCAGGCGCGTGAATTTTTGACGGTTATATTCATAATTGGTACTATTTTAGGACTTATTTGCAGTGTGGTAGTTTTTGCTTTTCCTCATCAGACACTGAGCCTATTAAGTATCAGCGAAAGCCTTTATTCTTATGCATATGACTATATGCTTAGCCTTGCAGGATTTGCCGTACCTGTTTTTTTTCTTGTATTTGTGCAGTCCTTCCTAATAACGGCCGGAAAGCCCACATTGGGCTTTATCCTTAGTGTTTCAGGTGGAGTCACCAATATTATATTGGATTACTTCTTTATCTCACCTAACTTTTTAGATTTAGGCATTGCCGGAGCAGGACTTGCCACCGGCATCGGAAATTCTGTACCAGGAGTTTTAGGTTTTTTTTATTTTTTGTTTAACCGAAAAGGAATATTACATTTTGTAAAGCCTCGCCTCAAGCTCAAAACACTAGTGCAAAGCATCTTCAATGGTTCTTCAGAACTTGTAGGCTCTCTTGCCACATCCATAACTACCATGCTTTTTAATTTCATTTTGCTAAATCTTGTTGGTGATGCAGGTGTCGCGGCAATCAGTGTTATTCTATATATCCAAATGTTCCAAAGCGCTATTTACATCGGTTACACCATCGGTGTATCCCCTATCATTTCTTACAAGTATGGCGAAAACAACAAGCCTGCCCTGCACAAAATAATGCGTCAAAGTTTCATCATTGTGGGAGTTTCTTCAGCTTTAGTAATTGTATTCACCTTACTTTTTTCCGAGCAAGCTGTGTCAATTTTCATTGAAAAAGACAGCCCTACATTTGCCATGGCGCAAGAAGGTCTTTTAATGTTTTTGCCCGCATACCTGTTCATGGGTTTCAACTTGTTTTTTTCCGCTATGTTTACATCACTTTCAAACGGCAAGGTATCTGCTATTATTTCCGTCGCACGTAGTTTAGTATTCATTGTAATTTCTCTGCTTATTTTACCTCAAATATTCGGACTTGTCGGTGTATGGATTGCCGTACCTGTTGCAGAATTTTTATCCATCGGTATCTCTTTATACTTTTACTACAAAGGCAAAAAAATATATGGATATTAACTTATTCAGTGCACTCCAGCAAAAAACGATGTGGTTTTCCACATCGTTTTTTATTTTCAGCATTACTTTGCTAAGCTTTTTAACTCATCTCCCGAGAGCCTGTACACCGTCCATTCGTCCATCGCCTGTGCTCCTAAAGACAAATAAAAATCTATACTGGGCCTGTTCCAATCTAGACACACCCATTCCAGCCTTCCACAACCACGCTCTACAGCAATTTGTGCTAATTTTTTTAGTGCCGCCTTTCCATATCCTTTGCCTCTGTATTCTGGCCTTACATATACATCCTCAAGATATATTCCCGAACGACCAAGGAATGTTGAGAAATTATGAAAAAACAAAATATACCCTATTGGCACATTATTTTCCAAAACAAACATCACTTCGGCTTTTTCTTTTTCAAACAGCCATTCTACCAATAGCTCTTTTGTAGCCACCACATCATCCAGCATATTTTCATAAGTTGCCAATTCTTTTATAAATTCAAGAATTTTCTCAGCATCTTCTTTTGTAGTATATCTAAATGATAATTCTTTCATCGGCTTTCTCCTATTCAGTTTAGCTATTACTGGAAATTATATCATTTTTCATGTGATGTTTCAAAGTTTTCTTTCACAAAAAAAGAGCCCTTTCCAAAAGGAAAGAGCTCTAGATAAAAACTATTCTTAGCTTT
>CAYJIC010000119.1:0-4225 GCA_964370155.1 uncultured Oscillospiraceae bacterium | reverse complement strand
TTCTTTCCTCCCAAAACTTATCCGACGCACATTGCAATGTTTGCCGGGGATCTAATAAATCTTTCATCGTCTCTCGCCTTTTCATGGCGCGAGATTAATTATATAGTACCTGTTTGCTACTTGTCAATACTTTTTTCTCATTTTTTTAATCGTCCCCTTGCGATCTCTTGTTTTTGCCATTTTCCTCTTGCATGCTATCATATACTAACTTTCCATTTTTGTAAATAGAAACGCTCATATAATGATTCTATGTTGAAATTTTTCTTTTTTATTAGTATACTGGTTTTTATGAATAATATAACTTCACACAAAAAATTGCAGCGATTACAAGGGTTAGCTCGCAAGGCTATACAGTCGTACAAAATGATAGCTCCCGGCGACAAAATTTGCGTCGGTGTTTCAGGCGGCAAAGACAGTGTTGCGCTGGCCTTGGTGTTAAAACAGCTTTCGGCTTACCACGAGCATCCTTTTAGCGTTCATGCGCTTACTTTAGATCCTTGTTTTGGTGGAAAAAATGAAGATTACAGCGTTTTGTCAGAGTTTTTTGAGGCAAACGACATCCCTCACACCGTAGTGCGCACTGATATAGGACCTATTGTTTTTGATGTGCGTCACGAGAAAAACCCTTGCTCATTATGCGCTAACATTCGAAGAGGCGCCCTGCATACCAATGCTTTGGAGCTGGGTTGCAACAAAATAGCACTTGGTCACCACTTAGACGATGCCGTGGAAACATTTTATATGAACCTTTTTTTAGAAGGACGTATCGGATGTTTTTCTCCGTACACTTTTTTGTCACGCAAGGAAGTGGCTGTTATTCGCCCGTTTGTTTTTGCCAGCGAATACGATGTGGCCGCGGCAGTTCGGGTGTGTAATCTTCCTGTAGTAAAAAGTAAATGTCCTGTAGATAAAAAAACCATGCGTAGCCACACCAAAGCTTTTGTGGAAGAACGAACTTTAGCGGATCCGGCTTTTTGCCAAAAAACACTTGGCGCTTTACAGAAATCCGGTATCGACGGCTGGGCCTTAGTCGCCAGTGAGTAAACTAACAGTTAAATTTTCTAGTATCAGGAGAACATATGGGTATTGAGTTTGAACGTCGTTGCTGGGCTGAAATCGACCTTGATATTTTACGGCAAAATTTTGCGTTGGTGCAAGAATCTGCCGGTAATACTTCTATCATGGCTGTGGTAAAAGCTAATGCGTATGGCCACGGTGATTTAGTTGCCGCTAAGGCTTTGTCCAGCGCCGGTGCACAGCGCTTTGCCGTTTCCGGGTTGGTGGAGGCCATTCGCCTGCGTAAAGGTGGCATCACACGTCCTATTTTAGTGCTTGGATACACCCAGCCACAGCACGTGTCACGTCTGCGCAGATATAATATTAGCCAATGTGTGTTCAGTCCTGAATATGCCCAGCGTTTATCAGACGCTGCTGTAAATGCAGGCGTGCGTATCCGTGTACATTATAAAATAGATACCGGCATGGGCCGCCTTGGCTTCAACGCAAAAGATGCGTTTGAAAAAACGATAGACGAGCTTTCTATCGCTTATGATTTGCCCGGGCTTATCCCTATGGCGTTGTTTACACACTTTCCTGCGGCAGATTCATATTCCGAAGACGATTCCGCATACACTCATGCGCAATTTGCTCTTTTTCAGGATATTCGCGCACGTCTTGCCACACTCGGCAAACACTATCGATACTTTCATTGTTGCAACTCTGCCGCCACCTTGGCTCACCCGTCTATGCATTTAGACGTTGTCCGTCCGGGTATAATATTGTTTGGATGTAATCCCAGCAGTGATGTGACACTTGCAGGACTTATGCCTTCTTTCCGCCTCAAAACTGTGGTCACCATGGTTAAAGACATTAAAAAAGGTGATTGTTTAAGCTATGGACGCCTTTTCACTGCGCCTTGTGACATGCGTGTGGCCACTTTAGCCGTCGGGTATGCAGATGGATATCCAAGATTGCTGTCCGAGGTAGGCATTGTAGGTATTTGCGGCAAACCTGCTCGTATTTTAGGCCGTGTATGTATGGATCAGCTTATCGTGGATGTTTCGGACATAGACGGCGTGGATTTAGGAAGCGTTGCCACTGTTTTTGGTGGCGATGGCGCCGACTCTATTGACGATGTTGCCCAAAAATGCGGCACTATCAACTACGAGATTTTATGTAATATCGGCCGCCGTGTGCAACGCGTTTACATTGAAGATGGGCGTGAAACCTTTCTTGCCGATTACATGGATGACCAATATTAAAAGGAGAATCACCGTGAAAAAACTTCTTGTTGTGGTTGATTACCAGAAGGACTTTGTAAATGGCGCGCTGGGTTTTCCCGGTGCCGAAAACCTTCTGCCCGGCATTTCAAAAGCAGTGGAAGACACCATTGCACAGGATGGGTATGTTTTGTTTACACGCGACACCCATGAGGAAAATTATCTTGACACACGTGAAGGCCGGCATCTTCCTATATCACATTGTATTAAAGGTACATCCGGGCATTCTTTGTTTGGTGATTTACGTTTTTATGAGAAAAACATCATGCCAAAAGTAGCTTTTTTAGACAAACCTACTTTTGGTAGCGCCGACATTACAGGTTCGGCACAACAGCTTTGCGGCGGTGCACCTGATATCATCGAGGTGTGCGGTGTTGTCACTGATATTTGTGTTTTGAGTAACGCTTTAATCCTACACACCGGATTTCCTTTGGCAAAATTAATCATATTAGCCGATTTATGCGGCTCGGGCAACAAGGAAAATGAGCAAAAGGCGCTGGATTTATTAAAAGGAATGGGCCTTGAAATAAAAAGCGCAATTTAAAACAATGGCTTATTCGGTTACTTTTGATGAAAACATCATGTACCATTGCCTTTTATTGTAAATTATGCTATACTAACATATCTATATATAAGGTTTTTCGAGAGGATGGTGCCCCGTTATGGCTGAACAAGATCAAAATTTCGAGTATGAACAGTATGAATCTCAACCGGAAAATCGTCTGTTTACCAACGCTATGTTTGGGTTTAACAAAGACGAAGTGATGGAATATCTGGACAACTTGGATGGCGAAAAGCGCCGAATCCAGGAAGAATCCAGCGCAAAAATTTGGGAGCTTAACCAAACTGTACAAAGCCTACAGGCAAGCTTGCAAAACTATCAGTCGCCTGATTTTTCACCGTCTAGCGAAGTTTCTTCTGATGAAGTCACTCATTTATCCGAAGAGCTGGAAATTGCCAAGCTAGCTACACAGCAAGCTGAAGATGATTTAGCCGAGCTTCGTGAGCATTTGTTCAACTCACAACAAGAAAATGAATGGCTACGCACCGAATATCAAAAAACCGACGAGCAAATTTCTGCTTTGCAGCGTAGTTTAGATGAGGCCACTTCCGGTCAATGGGAAAACTCTGACGACAACATGTTGCAACTGGAAGAGAATAAGCGCCATTTGGAAGAAGTAGAAAAGCTTCTAGCTGAAAATGAAGCGTTTTTATATCAGCGCGAGGAAGAATTCTCTGTTATTCAATCAGAGCTGGATGAGCTATTCTCACGTTTTGAAGAAAGCGAGCGCCTGCTGGATGAACACGCGCAGCAACTAGCCGAAAAAGAAGAGCAACTGGACGAATATCGCAAACAGTTGGATGATGCTTCTAAATTTTCTGCGGATGATTTCGAAAAACTACAAGACGAAAACAACGCCTTAACTCTTGAAAAACAAGAACTTACTGACGCAAACTCGTCCCTTTCTTCCGAGAACAAAAAATTGGAAGAAAAACTTGCCGATGTTTCTTCAGAAAATATAACTCTACAAGAAAAAAATGATAACTGGGCCACTGAAAACCAAAATCTCAACGAGCAAGCTGAGTTTTTGGCTCTTGAAAAAGAAGAACTAATCGAAAAATCCGACGCTTTATCTGCCGAAAAACAAGAACTCAATGAAAAAGTATCTGCTTTATCTGAAGAGAAGCAAGAACTCAATGAAAAAGTATCTGCTTTATCCGAAGAGAAGCAAAAGCTTGAAGAAAAAACACTTATTTTATACAGCGAAAAGCAAGATCTCGAAGAAAATGTTTCTATTTTTTCTGCTGAAAAATTGGCTTTACAAGAAAGAACTCTTGCTTTAGACACCGAAAAGCAAGAGCTGGAAGAAAAACTTTCTTCCCTTAACATCGAAAAAGCAGCTTTACAAGAAAAAGCCGATGTTTTGGCCAACGAAAAACAAGAA
>CAYJIC010000118.1:0-4321 GCA_964370155.1 uncultured Oscillospiraceae bacterium | reverse complement strand
GCCACCGTCCCTGCTTACTTACCAAATCGGGTTCAGCGGGCTGCTCCAAGGGGATGCGCCAATGCGGTTTTTGCTGTCTTGCACCCACCGACAGCTCTCTGTAAAAAACACTCTGCTTTGGCAAACCTTTTCCTCGCATTATCAGCTACTATACACAAACTACCACATGAAAATCCACTTGTCAAGCGAATTCACACACTTTATCGTCACGGTGTAGACGGTGTAGAGGACACCGGCGGCGCCACTGCGTCACCATACACGTTTATGGTGACCGGCGTTGCCGCGCTAACTTCCACACCCACAGTATATCCAAGACTTGCCACGTTACCTTTTGGTTGTGCGGTGGTGTTTTGCACCTCTGCCACGGTATACGGTATATTTTTCGACGCCAAGAACGCCGTGAGATTCGCCGAAGAACCATTCACATATGCCGACAAATCAGGCATCAGATATTTTTTATACACACGCAATGTGACCACTGTTGTTCCCGGAGGCACTGCGCTTCCTGCGGCGGGGTCTGTTCCCTCCACAATACCGTTATACTGCGCGCCCAGGCTGTTGTCCACTTCCATCACTTGATACTGTAGGCCCAGCCGCACCAGCTCTGCCTCAGAGTTCGCCTGGGTTTGACCCACAAGGTTTGTGATGTTCACCATCGACACATCCCCTGCCACGTATATCGTCACAGTGTCAACGCCCGGTGTCACCAGCTCGCCACTTACAGGCTCTGTTCTCACCACTTGACCTTTTTCATATGTTCCGCTGTTCACTTCTGTTTTGATGATAGGGCTATCAATGCCCAGTTCTGCCAGCTGCGCTTTTGCTTCTGTCTCGGTCATTCCTGTCTCTGTCAGGTTCGGCATTGGCACAGGCTCTGCACCTTTACTCACCAATAGCTCTATCTCAGACACACCATCCCACACACTGTCTGCCGGCGGTGTTTGCGATATAATAATGCCTTCTTTTACGTCGCTGTTATATTCTTCTGTCGGCACTGCAAACGTAAACTCGCCGTATGCGGCATTGCCGATGATGTCATCCACGTTCAGGTTTACAAGGTCCGGCACCAATATCTCTTCCACTTCAGATGCCACCGACGACACAATGGACGAGCTTTGCAAAGAACTATCGCCGTTATCGTTTCGTGTAAATGCCGATATCATCAGCACTATCAACAAAAGCACCACAATAGCGCTTACTGCGGCAATGCCTATGATCATCTGTTGGCGTGATAGGCCAAACGGGCCTTCTTTTGCGTTGCGTGGGCCTTCACCCGTAAGCGAAAGCTTAAGTTCCGGCACTGTTTGCAGGCGTTCTGCCGGCAAAATACGCATAGCGCGCGCAATACCCGTCGACAAAAACGTCGGCACATCTTTATACACAGCCCTTGCAGGCTTTAGGTTATCTTTCATTCTGCGCTCGTTTGCCGAGGCAGGCGCCGTGCCTGTGCACAAATGATACAGCACCGCACCCAGCGCATATATGTCGGTGTATCTACCCTCAAACTCCGAGGCAGCATACTGCTCAGGCGCAGAATATCCGGCATACAGTTTGGCTTTCAGCTCGCTGCCCTGCTGGCGCAATGCCAGCGTGCCGTATCCGCCCAGATACACAGTGCCGCCACCGCCCAAGATGATGTTTTCGGGGCTGATACCACGATGGATAAGGTTTGCCGAGTGTAGCATATCCACTGCTGCCATCACAGGTCGCATCAAAGTAAGGGCCCTTGCGGCTTCCACCGGCCCACTTTTTTTGGTCAAATATTCCGCCAAGGTGGTTCCTTCCACCTTTTCTGTTATAGCATACGCTGTGTTATTTTCTTCAAACGCATCTATCACCGGAACAAGGCCGTCCACCCTGCCCATGGCCAATAGATTTTCATACAGCTCAAGAAAATCCACCCTGGTGGTTTTAAACAGCACTTCACAGCCGGGCTTCGAGCGAATTTCGCCTTTTTGATCACGCGAAGAACACAGTGTCACCGGCATGAACTCTTTGATGTTCACCCGTTGCATCGTCACTGCGTCTATACCCGAATAAAAAACACCTTCGCCGTCGATATCCATATACTTGTTCACAGTATATCGCTCGTTTAGCACCCAGCCCACCGGCAGCGCACCGCCGGGATTAGTGTTATTAAAATGAATACCACATTTAGGGCAATCAGCAGCATTTTGTGGGATTTTATTCATGCAGTTATCGCAAATCCTGTTTTCCACAGGCAAGCCACCTTTCATACATCCTCAGATGTTATAAGCAAACAAAAATCTATCTATCTAAATCTTCTTCATTCGAAAGATTATGCCACACATTTTGTACGTCGTCGTCCTCTTCAAGCAAATCAAGCAAACGAGCCATGCGTTTTTGGTCTTCTTCCTCTTTTAATTCCACGTAGTTAGAGGCGATAAACTCCACCTCTGCGCTCGCCGGCTCGTATCCTTTTTTTCTTAAACTTTCAGCCACGTCGCTCAGTTTTGACGGCTCACATTGTATTTCGCATCCGCCTTCACTCATCTCAAAGTCATCTGCGCCGGCCTCAAACACGTCTTCCATCACTTGTTCTTCGCTCAGCTCGTCGCCTTCAATCAAGATAATTCCCTTTTGACTAAACTGAAACATCACCGAGCCCGACTGGCCCATGGAAGCGCCATATTTACTAAACGCATGACGCACATTTGCGGCAGTACGGTTTAGGTTGTCTGTCAATGTCTCCACTATCACGGCGGTTCCGCCCGGGCCGTAGCCCTCGTATGTGATAGCCTCATAATCGTCTTTGTCTGAGCCTTCCGCTTTTTTTATGATACGGTTAATGTTATCATTTGGCACGTTAAGGCCTTTTGCTTTGGCTATAAGGTCACGTAGTTTACCGTTTGTGGAAGGATCTGCCCCGCTTTGGCGCACCACCACGGAAATCTCTCTGGCCATTTTTGTAAAGATCTTTGCTTTTTGCGCGTCGGTTTTTTCCTTTTTACGCTTTATGTTGTTCCACTTACTGTGTCCGGCCATGCCTTGCCTCCCAAATATTAAAAACCCACTTTTTAGGTAAGAATCAAATCTCAAAATGAACACGTGCCAAAATAGCCGACTGTCGTCTGGCTTATCTACAGCATTATATCACGAATTTTTGTCATTTTCAATCATAATATAGTTACAAAATATAGTCGCAAACTCACAACAAAAATGGCACTTCACCATAAACAATATCTTCTCAGCGCCACTTCAACAAGCCCTGTGGGCAAAATACGCTTAGCCCACCTCATAAATCAGCACCGTGTCACTTTCAAACACCGGCTGTGCGCCGTCATACGGCTTTACACCTTTCGGCAGGTACATCAAAAGATAATCTATGCCGTTTTCCTGTGCTGTTTTTTGTGCTTGTTCCCATTCGCTTTCGGCAAACATGCCGTCGCTAACCACTTCCAGGTTATGCCGAAGTTGGTGATAATCCATGCTATAGTCCATGGCGCATCTCCAGCCTTCTACATACGCTTTTCGGTCAGAGGCCGCAGTGTAATAATGAAATAATCCACCCGGCGAGTCGGGGTTTCTGTCGTTTCGGTTTGTGGCAAACACTTCGTTTATTGCCATGTTTTCTTTCAGGTACGCTGCCGCCGCCGCATCATCACGAGTGATGGTCTCCACATTCCACTCATACTGCGGGCGCAAATCTGCACATCGCAATAAAATCTGCACCCCTTTGCGGTATGTGGGCATCTCATATATCACGCTGAACACGCACCCCACAGCGCACACTGTCACCGCCAAAATCCCCCACAGCTTTTTGGCAAATATCTTTGCCGCCACACGCCCGATGCACAGCCACATGAAAAACACCGCCGCCAGCATGAAATAGCTTTGAGAAAACGCATAGTGATCATAAATCACAAACGCCAACACACCGCCCGGCACCACTGCGTTCACCATCAGCGCGGTATACGACAGGCTCTTAAACTCACGCAAAGTAAACACCAGCGACACCACATAAAGCAGCGTGCCCGGCCAATATTTGCTAAACAAAATGCTCACTGTATCCTGCAGCTTATGAACACTCGGCGCTAATATCATGTTATTTATAGCATGCTGATATATACCAAGATACAGCACCAAAAACAATACCCCGCCAATCACAGCACTTACCAACAGCCACTTGTTAATTTGCTTTTTTAAAATACCGCCCACTACCACTGCCGCAAACGACGCACAAACTATCAACAAACCCATCATGCTTTTGCTAAAGCATAACGCAAAAATCACCGCCGATATTACAACGAGGGAGCGTTTATTTTTAAAGTCATCCTTTTCGGCTATCTGCACCACCAGC
>CAYJIC010000117.1:0-4623 GCA_964370155.1 uncultured Oscillospiraceae bacterium | reverse complement strand
GTCTGGTGGTGACGCCGGCGTCCAGAGAAATATACACACAGGCGGCAGAAAACGGTATACTGGAAACGCTGATTGCGGCGGGTGCTACCGTGACGTTGCCGGGATGTGGGCTGTGTTGTGGCAGAACATCGGGGATACTAGCCAGCGAAGAAGTGGTGGTGGCCACAAACAACCGCAACTTCATGGGACGTATGGGAGACTCCAGCGTACAAATTTATCTGGCCTCGCCGGTAGTGGCGGCGCATGCAGCGTTAAAGGGCGAGATAGTACTTCCAAAATAACAAAGACTAAACTGCGAATACATGTTGATTTTGGGCGGTTAGGTGAAATAAAAAAGCACCCTGTGTGGGTGCTTTTGTTTTTGTGTGGGTTATTTGCCGTTTTGCAAGGCGTCTATACTTTTTTGCCTATCATCGTGGGTGGCTTTTAAGCATTTAAAAGTCTCGTCGCTGATGGCATGCTCTACCCTGCAGGCATCTTCGGCCGCAGTTTCGGGAGAAACGCCCAAAGAAATAAACAAAGCGGTCAAAATGGTGTGGCGCTCGTATACCTTCATGGCCTCAAAAAGGCCTTTTTTTGTAAAGCAGAGCTCGCCGTCTTCTCTGTCTTCCAAGTAGCCCTCGCGTTTTAGGTTGTTTACAGCACGTGAAACACTGGGCTTTGAATAATCTAAATGATGCGCCACATCAATAGATCGAACCAGCTGATTTTTTTGCTTTAACACGTAAATAGTTTCAAGATAATCTTCTGCTGAACGTCTTAATTCCATGAAAGCCATCCTTTTTTATTTATGGAGTTGATGAAAAGCCTAAAATCACATCATGCGGGAGCCGTTTATATCCAGCTTGAACTTTAGGCCGAAATAATCGGCTGCCTTGCGGCACAAGAGCATGCGCTCTAAAAATATTTCAAAATACTCTAAGACATCACAGATGGAAGTGTCTATTTCTAAAGAAAGGCGTATGTGCATTTTGTCTATGTTAAGAGTGGTGGAAGCGCGCTCTACCGCATAGTTTACACGATCGTGGATGTCGAACGAGATGTCGTTTGTGTTGCGCACCCTGCTGCGCCGCACGTCGGTTTTATCGGCCAAAATCAGCGCGGCGGACACGGCACTGATGGGGTATGCGGTTTTTTCGTCGTGATGGCCGATAGCAGAGATGACAGTGGCGATATCCTCCGGCGGCATATTCATCCGAGAAAGGATGTTTTGCGACAAAAGCGCACCGTTGTGTGCGTGGCCCACGCGATTTACCACGTTGCCTATATCGTGCATGTATGCGGCAATTCGGGCAAGATCGGCTTCTTTTTCGCTGTGTCCAAGGCTGAGCAACCACTTGCTGGCTAAATCGGCACAACGCATCACATGCGCAAAGCTGTGCTCGGTGTATCCTAGGCTTAATAAAGTAGCGTCGGCATGACGAATATAGGTTTTAATCTCTTCAGAATTTTTTATGTCTTCAAATGATATATTGCTCATAGTCCACCGTTTTTATTTAATGTGTTGATGTACGTGATAAGTATATAATATTTTAAGGGTTTTTGCAATAAAATATAGGTATAAATAATGAAATCCCAAAAAAGTGTCGGGGGCAGTGTTTAGGCTTGGAAATATGGTATTATTATGATATAATATTACAGTTACAGTAAGATGGCGATGGATGCGCCTTGAATTCAGAAAGTAAAATATTGACGTTATACATACAAGGAGGATGTTTTCATGGGTCTTTTTTCGGGGAAAACATTATTGATTACCGGTGGCACCGGCAGTTTTGGAAATACGGTACTGCAAAAGTTTTTGGATACAGACATTGCAGAAATTCGTATATTTTCACGTGATGAAAAAAAGCAAGACGATATGCGCAAAAGTGTAGCTTCGGATAAAGTGAAGTTTTATATCGGCGATGTGCGTAACGTAAGCGCTGTAGAAAATGCAGTGCAAGGTGTGGATTATATCTTTCATGCTGCGGCGCTAAAGCAAGTGCCCAGCTGTGAGTTTTTTCCGATGGAAGCGGTGATGACAAACATTGTTGGCACAGACAACGTGCTGAGCGCTGCAACAGATGCCGGCGTGAAAAAAGTGGTGTGTCTTTCCACAGACAAAGCGGCGTATCCGATAAATGCGATGGGCATATCAAAAGCGATGATGGAAAAGGTGACAGTGGCGAAAGCTCGCACCGCCGCCCAAAGCGGAACCACAATTTGCTGCACAAGATACGGCAACGTTATGGCGTCAAGAGGAAGTGTTATACCGCTGTTTGTTGATCAGATAAAGCAAAACAAGCCACTGACGCTGACAAACCCACACATGACACGATATTTAATGAGTCTTGATGAAGCGGTGGATCTGGTGATATTTGCCTTTGAAAACGCCACACCGGGAGACTTGTTTGTCCAGAAAAGCCCGGCGTCTACCATAGAAGACTTGGCGCGTGCGGTACAGCTGCTTTTTGGCGACACAGGCACAAAAATCATCGGGGACCGTCACGGAGAAAAAGTGTATGAAACACTGCTGACTGCCGAGGAGAGAATGCACAGCGAGGATCTTGGGAACTATTTCAGAGTGGCGGCGGATAACCGTGACCTAAACTATGACAAATATTTTGCAGAAGGCACAACGGCTGCGGTGGCGCCGGAGCCATATACCAGCCACAATACACACCGCCTTGATGTAGACGGTGTGGTGAAAAAATTAAGAGAGCTTTCATATGTGCGAAAGGAGCTAGAAAAACTTGGAAAAGCCTAAGTGTAAATCTTACTCTATCAGTAAAGAGTCGAATATTTTTATCACAGGCTCAGCAGGTTTTTTAGGGCGTAATCTTGTGGCGCGTCTTAAGATGATGGGCTATAAAAACCTGTTGTTGCTGGATGTGGACTCGGAAGAAAACCAGCTGGAAACTTATGCGCAAAAAGCAGACTTTGTGTTTCATTTGGCGGGAATAAATCGGCCTCAAAATACAGAGGAGTTTTATGACGGCAACAGAGATTTGACAAAGCGGCTGGTGGAGGCACTTATTGCGGCAGGCAAATGTGCGCCGATGGTGCTTAGCTCTACTGCGCAAGTGGGCAACGGAACCGACTATGGCAAAAGCAAAGAAGAAGCCGAAAGCGCAGTGGCCAGATATAACAAAAAAAGCGACGCGGAAGTGTTTATTTACCGCTTGCCGGGCGTTTTTGGTAAATGGAGCAAGCCAAACTATAACACAGTGGTGGCGACGTTTTGCTATAATATTGCAAGAGGTTTGCCCATTGAAGTGCGTGATATGGCATATAGTTTCCCTATTTGCTATGTGGACGATGTGGTCAGCAGCTTTATTTCGTGCATGACGCAAGACGCAAACAAATCGCCGAAAAACATAGAAAATGAATATACAGTGTATGGTATCGAGCCTACATACGAGGTGGCGCTGGGCTGGCTGGCCGGCACGCTACGTAGCTTTGCCAGAACACGTAACACGCTGGGTGTGCCAAACATGGGCGACGAGCTGACACGTAAGCTGTGGGCTACATATCTTTCTTTCTTGCCGGAAGATGGGTATTCGTATCCACTGACGACACACGGTGACGATCGTGGAAGCTTTACAGAGTTTTTACGCATGGGAAGTGGTGGCCAGGTGAGCGTGAACGTGATAAAACCCGGCATAGTGAAAGGCGAGCACTGGCACGACACCAAAAACGAAAAGTTTCTTGTGGTGAAAGGCAAGGCTGTTATCCGTTTTAGGAATGTAAACAGCGCTGAAGTGATAGAATATAACGTTTCGGACGAGGCGTTTGAAGTGGTGGATATTCCGCCGGGATACACACACAACATAGAAAACGTGGGCGAAAATGATTTGGTGACGGTGATGTGGGCCAGCGAGCTGTATAACGAGGATTTCCCTGACACATATCATGAAAAAGTGTAAGGCAAGCACATATCCCCCAACAGTAATGAAAAGGAATGGTCATATATATGGGTAAGCTAAAATTGATGAGCATTATGGGTACACGCCCGGAGATAATTCGTCTTTCGGCGGTGCTTCGTCTGGCGGATAAGTATTTTGACCATACATTGGTGCACACCGGGCAAAACTATGACTATGAGCTGAACCAGATATTTTTCAAGGAACTTTCCCTGCGTGAGCCGGACGTATACTTGAACGTAGCCGGTGGAAATTTGGGCGATACTATGGGAAATATCATCGCAAAAAGCTATGCCGTGATGCAAGAGCATAAGCCGGACGCGCTATTGATTTTGGGCGACACAAACAGCGCATTGGCGGCCATTTCGGCAAAGCGGCTGAAGATACCCATCTTCCACATGGAGGCAGGCAACAGGTGCTGGGACTGGAACGTTTCCGAGATGATAAACCGCAAGATTGTAGATCACATCAGCGACGTGAACCTGCCGTATACCGAAAACTCTCGCAGATATCTGTTGTCGGAGGGTATCGACGGCAAGACGATTTTTGTCACAGGCAGTCCCATGGGCGAGGTGCTTTCTGCGCACAAAGACGGCATTGAAAACAGCGACGTGCTAAAAAGGCTGGATCTTTCGCCTAAAAAGTATATTTTACTGTCGGCACACAGGGAAGAAAACATCGATAACGAGGAAAATTTCCTTAGCCTGATGAACAGTATCAA
>CAYJIC010000116.1:0-4694 GCA_964370155.1 uncultured Oscillospiraceae bacterium | reverse complement strand
AGTCACAAACGACCAGCGATAAAATAACAAGCAGCTAACAGAAAAGCCACATGCTATTAACATCGATATTTCATATAAAAAACCCCTCACCGGTAAAAGTGAGGGGTTTTTATGGCTAAAGATAAATTATGCTTTCACAATTGTTTTATCAAGTGCGAAAAATTCTTGCATGCCGTTTTTCTCGAAATATGGAGGACGGCCCACCACCAAAGGACGAAGATATTCCATCATGTTTTCGTTAACGTCGCAACCGCTTTCATCCATCCACTCGTCAGGGATTTCTTTTTCAAGGTTGGCGCACTTTTCAATGGGTACACCGGAGATGCTTATCATATAAGGAGATTGGCTGATGCGATTGAACGCCATCATTATGCCGGTTTCGCCACGTGCGGCGGCCAACACACCCTCGCGACCGATGCGTTGGGCTTCGGCAATATCAGTGCCGGAAGCAATGTGAGAAGCGGCACGCTGAAGAACACTAAGCTCCAAAGAACGAACTTTACAGCCAAGTTTTTCTTTTACCAAGTCTTCAAGATATTTGCCGGTGCCGGATAACATTTTGTGGCCGAAAGCGTCCACAGCAGTGCCGGATGCACTAACATATTCACCGTTTGCTAGCTTGATGCCCTCAGAAACTGCAACAATCAGTAGCTGGTTTTTCTTTGAATATTCGGCTACCCTGCTGATGAAGTCATCGGGATCAAAAGCCTTTTCAGGAACATAAATAAGCTGAGGTGCAGCACAGCCGGTATCACGAGCCAAAGCGGCAGAAGCAGTCAACCAGCCGGCGTTACGGCCCATAATCTCGACAATGATAACACTAAACATGTCGTATACGCTGGAGTCTCTATAAATTTCGGCAATGGATGTGGCCACATATTTTGCGGCAGAAGCAAAGCCGGGTGTGTGGTCGGTGATAGGCAGGTCGTTGTCGATGGTTTTAGGCACGCCCACACAGCGAATGTCTACATTTTTCTCTTTGAAAAAAGCACTTAGCTGTTTCACAGTGTCCATGGAATCATTGCCACCGATGTAAAAAAACATACCGATGTTGTATTTTTTGAAAATCTCTAAAATTTTGTCATAAGCTGCATCCGGTGCTGAGGGCATTTTGAATCTGCAACTTCCCAAAGCCATGGCAGGAGTAGCGGCCAAACGGTCAAAATCTTCGGCTGTCTTCATGCTTTTGCGCAAATCGATGATTTGCTCATCCAAAAGGCCTTGAATGCCGTTTAGTGCACCGTAAATTTCGCCTATTTCTGCTTGCTCCATCGCGCCGCGGATAACGCCGGCAAGGCTGGCATTAATGGCAGCGGTAGGTCCACCTGACTGTCCAACAATAACATTTGTTTTCACGATATGACTCCCCTTTTGTTATGAAAAATATTTATGACAATATCATACAACTAAACAATATATGGTATTGTGTTCATACACAGCTGTAACTTGATTATGAAAGCTTGGCTTAAATAAAATTAAGGTGAAATGTAGGCCGAAAACTAAATCAAAGAAAGTCCGTTCAAAGCGAAAATCCATAAAAACACAGTGAACACAGAAAAAATAGAAGTGAATACAACGGCCTCGCACGCAAGTTCGGAATCGCCTTCCATGGAAGCTGCCATGGGAAAAACAGATGTGGCGATTGGGCAGGCAAATACCAGCATAATGCCCATCAGCGCAGCGTCTCGGAAACCTAAAAATATAGCAATACATACCCAAATAAGCGGATGGAGTATTAACTTGTAAGAAATGATGGCTGCCAGAGCTTTCCGATTTTTCACCGCCGAAGCTATGCGGAAAGAGGCGCCCATGATGATGAAGGCAAGTGGAGTGCCGGCGCCGGCAATACTCTCGACGGTGGAGAAAAGTGCTTGCGGTAAAACAATGCCGGAAAGGTTGAATATAAGCCCGAAAGTGACACCGATAAGCGGTGGGTTTGTGACAAGTCCTTTTAAGACGGATTTCAACTGAAGGCGTCCGCTGCGGAACAGCTCGTACGACAAAACTGATAATGCGTTGAAAATTGGGATGATGGCCGAGAGTAGTAGCGCCACAGTCCCAACATTGTCGATGCCGTAAAAATTTATGGCAACAGGTAAGCCAAACAAAGCAACGTTGGTGCGAAATGTACTTTGTAAAAATACACCTTTACGAGGATTTGAAGTTTTGGCCTTGAACATGATGACGGTAAACACAAGAAAAGTTATGAAGACACCGACAAGTACATATAATATTGCGCTCGCATCAAGTAAAGTGGATAAATCGGCGATATATATATTGAAAAAAATAAGAATGGGTAAAAAAAGCTTAAACATCAGCTTGTTCATACCAGAGGCGGTTTCAGCGCTAATAACGTTAATGCGACGAAGGAAAAAGCCGATTGCCATAGAAATTACCAGCGGTAATATGGCGTTTAATGAAATTATAAAGTTGTCTATGCGAAATCACCCCATTTTGTCTATTATGGCACTCATTAGCCTTGGCGTCAATAAGTAAAAAAAGAAATTTACAAAACTAAAAAAGTGTGATTATTGGAAAGGTTGTTCTTGCTTGCCGGGATACAGTTGGGTATAATATGAATTGTGATGGAAAATATCGATGATTTGCGGCTGTAAAGAAGGGAAAGCTTTTGATGCAAAAGTTGTCAAAACAAATAAAAAGTAATAAAAAAGTGATAGTTGCAATGGTGGCGATTTTGCTTCTTGCCACTATGATAGAGCTGTTTTTGTTTAACTTTCGCCATTTTGAGAGTTTGTTTTTCTCGCCGGTGACACTCAGCAATCCTGTGGTGAGCGAGGGGTTTGTAAAGGAAGGTGAAAATGCATATCGTCGCCAAAGCCAAGGCGATGAAGCAATGAGCCTTACATATGAGGATGTTGACACTGAAATATACAATATTTATTGTGGAGTAAGAAGTGCTACATCGACGGGAAGCGATATTTTTGTCAACTTTGAAATAACTGATGCATCGCATAAATATTACTATCAGATGCCTACAGCAGTGATATGGGACACTGTGCCGCAGTCAAAATATTATCGCTTGCATCTCAGCGGCGAAACAAACGACTTGCAGCTATTGTTTTCTGCCATCAATCACGACGAGGTGATGGTGGTGGATGATATTGTGATAAACGCAAAAGTGCCGCTGTTTTTCTCTTTCACTAGGTTTTTCATAGTGCTATTTTTGTTGTTCGCAGGATATGTACTGCGGCCAAAAAGCAAGATATACACGTTTCGTATTGGCAAAAAAACTCCGGCTACACGCGGGATGATAGCGGTAAGTGTGGTGTTAGTGTTGTGTGGGATATGCTTGTTTTGGCAGCTCAGCACACAGACAAACCCTCAAATGATAGAAAAAGCCGGCATGAACCAGCAAAACATCTTTGTGCAACAGGTGCAAAGTATTCTAAATGGATATTTACATCTGGATATCCCGGTGTCGGAAGAGCTGCTGGCACATCCGTATCCGTATGATATCACAGTACGAGGTGCAGGCGAGTTTGAATATGTGTGGGACCTGAGCTTTTATGATGGTCAGTATTATATGTATTTTGGGCCGTTGCCCGGCTTTTTATTTGCCTTGCCATATCTACTTGCAACAGGCATGGCCTTGCCGGTATATATCATGAACTTTCTTTTTGGCTCTATGTTTGCAATAGGTGTGTTTTTCTTTATGTATCAGCTTATTCGAAAATTTTTTAGCGACATACCGTTTGTCACATATTTGCTGTTAAGCGTGTTTATGCTGGCGGGAAGTAATATATTTTTCTCGGTGGCGGAACCTTCAATGTATAACGTGGCAATCACGTCGGCCATGGCGATGTGCACTTTAGGGTTTGGCTTTTGGATAATGAGCCTTGGCGAAGAAAAACTGCATATGATTCCGCTTTGTTTGGGTTCGATATTTGTGGCGTTGGTGGTGTGGTGTCGGCCGTCTGTGTTGTTGCTTGGCTTTTTTGCAGTGCCGCTGTTTTGGGGCCGTGTGTTTAAAGACCGCCAGCTTTTTTCAAAGCAAAGTATAATGCAAACAATATGCTTTGTGGCACCGGTGGCTGTGATAGCTGCGATGGCCATGACGTATAACTACCTGCGGTTTGACTCTGTGATTGATTTTGGGCACAAGTATATGCTGAGCAGTACCGATTTGTCTATTCGCACATTTGTGCCGGAAAACATCGGACGAACGATTTTTTATTCTTTTTTCCAGCCGCCGGTATTCAGTGGTGCTTTTCCTTATTTACAGCCTGCGGTGTACTCGTCCGGGATTATGTATGATGTGTTTATAGAGCCTGTTTTTGGCGGTGTGCTGGCGTGTTTTCCAATGCTTTGGTGTTTGCCAATGACGATATATTACAAAAAAGAGCTGAAACCGCGCGGGCTGTACATGATGATTCTGGCATTGCTTGGCGCAGGGGTGGTTTTGGCATATGTGGCGGTGCATAACGCCGGACTGACACAGCGGTATGTGGGCGAGTTCTTCACGGTGGTGTGCCTGGCGGCGGTGCTGTTGCTACTTTTTATGACAGAGCAGCTGCAAAGAGGAAGAAAGCGTATATTTGTGCGCAGTTTTGTTCTTTTTGGCGTGGTGTGCGCGATTGGGTATGCGGCATGCTTGGTGTTCTCGGTGGCAGGTGGCCCATTCCCGAGCATAAAAACAACTAACCCCGAGCTGTTTTACACCGTGCAAAGAGCGG
>CAYJIC010000115.1:0-4759 GCA_964370155.1 uncultured Oscillospiraceae bacterium | reverse complement strand
TTCTTTTGTCAGCTGTTTTTGCTTAAACTTCTTTTTGTTATAAAGATTTATCATATTATTTCCTTTGACCAAATATTAAACCACTGAGTTAGCGTTCGCTAATCAATGTGGCCTTATAAATGTAGCAAAACTAAGAGTTTTTGTCAAAGTGTCGTTTTGAAAAAAGTAAAGAATAAATATAGGTTTGTGCGCTTATTTTTCTTTTTCGAGATAAATTTCGTTTGCCTTACCATCTAAAATTGCATCAGCAATTTTACTGAATACATCATACTTTTGAATGGCTATCCCTTTATCTTTGTCAGCAAGTAGAAGTAGTGTGTCGCCTGAATTTATGTCAAACATATCCCTGACTTCTTTTGGTATTACTATTTGACCTTTTGCTCCAACTTTAACAGAACTCATAAATCGTCCATCGCGTTCTTTACTTTCCATATTATTCTCCTTTGGTTCTACTTGTAGAATTGGTATAACTTGTATGACTTGTGTAACTAATTGTATCGTGTGAAAATGTAAAAGTCAATGGATAAGTGCACCTGTTCATATCGACTTTTACAATATATAAGAAGCTATCTCAGAGTTGCAACACACGGTAGCGCCACCAGAGCGTTCTTAGTCATTAGCTTGAATAAATTCTAAAATATTATTCAAATCAGTTGGGCTATTACGCCTGTTTATTGCTTTTTTATCTTTTCTGATGTTTTGAATTTTGGGCACAAAAAAGGTTTGCTTTCACTTTTTTATAATGAAAGCAAACCTTTTAATATATGCATATTTGGCTTTAGCGTGCTTGCAACACAGCCGAGAAGCTCGGACTGAATTCGCTTTTCAGGTGCTTTTTACAATGACAAAAACATTGCTAAAAGAAAAACTATGCTGTGCGCTCTCTTGCGGGCAAGTGTTTAAACAAAATGGCTCGTTGCTTGATTCATTGATAACGACGTCGTTAAACATTATTTGCCCCCGATTTTGCTATCCATTATTGTCACTATCCGTTAATATCTTTTGCCTGCCTTAAGATTACTGCTGATTCCCGAACCATCACGCGGTCAAGCTCCTGCATATTACTGTTTTTGCCGTGCTTTTCCATAAGCCACTTGTCCACTTGCAAAAGTTCTTCCCAAGACACAAGGCAGGTCGTTTGCTTAGAAATAAAGTTGCGGTGGTCGTTTTTCTCGATGCCAAACCAGCTGTCGGCAAGGGAAAAATCGGCACGGCGCCAACCTTCGGCGCGCATATAGCAGTTCCAGCGACGATGCTCTAAAACCGATAGGGATTCTACAATCGTCTTGTCTTGCAGGCATACCCCCAATGCGTTTATCATCTCGTCGGATGGTTTTTTTTGCCATTCTTCCTCTGAAAACACCCTGCCGCCTATCTCACACAGTGCCGAATAAAGCTTATATTTTGAATGTAGGCCCAGTGCCATCGAAGATGAACGGCTATACTCTTTATCCTCATACTGCACGTCTGCCTCTTTTTCGATTTCAGCCAGCTTGGTTGCGTCTGCCGCTCCTGCATAGTGACGCGCATAAAAGCGATTTACCGCCATGCCAAGGTGGTCGTAATAAGGCGAGGCGACACTTTCCCAAGAATAAAGTTCGCTCAAACTTCCGAAAGGCTTTAGATCACAGGAAATTTTTGCGTTTACAAGAAGTTTTTTTCCAATATCCGCCAAAAATGGGTTGGCAAGTAAGACATGGATTTGTGGTTTTTTTGCGACTTCTCCGCCTTTTGCGTTTTTAAAACGAATTTCCTCAAAGGCACCACGAATCGCAATAGCGGTGCGAAGATTAAGCTCTTCGTCTCCTAAAGCGCATATCACATATCCCGTGTCGGGATGGGCTTTTAACACCTCAAAAAAGCCATTACTCTTGACATCTTCTGTATAAAAGTGGATGCTCGCCTCATCTTTTGCATCATCGGGACAGGTTTTAGGCGCAAGGTCGGGGCATTCCAGGGCAAACCGTGTGTCCCAATCGGCGTCGCGGTCCACTACCACGATTTCCGGGCGCAGCTGCACGGTCTGTCCGCACCAAGCCGCCAGTTTCACCGCCTGCGTGCCGACACGCCCCGCACCCACAACCAAAAGTTTCAGGCGATTCTCTTGCCGAGCCAAAAACAGCGGGTTTTCATCAAACAGATGATATAGCAATGCCCGTGTTTCATTAAAAATACGCAGACTGAGCACGGTGGAATATTCGATGGTGTCTAAAACGGTTGCCGCCTCGGGGGATGCGTTCATAACATGAATCTGCAGACGTCCGGCAAAACTGCTTTTTCCGTATTTTTGAGAAAGAGCAAGTGCCTGCTTCAAGTTTTCTTCTTCATTTAGTTTCAGCAGAAAAAAGCAGACGGAATGCTTTAGATAACGCTTATGAATGGGCAAATCACACACATCAAAATCAAACACATGTGCACCAAGTTTGTTGAGACGTTCTTCGTCGCCGTCGCTTTGCTGGGCATTTTCTCCGTCTTTTTGTAAAAAAACAAAAATGCAGGCGGGAAAAGAACCCTCTTTTTCTTTGCGTCGAATGTCTTCACAGAGAAGCAAACTGCGCTGCGAGACCTCGGTAAACACACACAACTTACCACGCTCGATAAACCGATAACTGAATTTAGAAAGATAGTTGTTGAAAAAATTAAGCACAAAGCCCAAGACAAGCAAAGCCAAAAGCAGGTGAATTAATGCGGTATAGTTCGCCACAAACAGCGTCATGCCGGCAGACACACTGCCTATCATCTCTCTTGTATCGCCCAAAGAGTTTTCGCCCATGACCACACGCACAATCCCTAAAAAAGATGACACAACCATATCAAATGGACCGCCCACAGCACCGAAGTTCCCGATTAAATATAGCGGAAACAAGGAACTTCCCACAAATATGATGAGCCGCGCAATTGTACGATGTGTGAATCCGTGCTCCTTTTTGACGGTATAGATCGTCACGACTATTCCGGCGGCAAACAGTAAAATTGATAAAGTGACGAATGAAATTTGATACATGAATGATTCTCCTTTTGATGTCGGATTGGCATTTTAAATAGTGTCCATGTGGGCAAAAGACAGCTCAAAAAAGAATTTGATATCAGGCTGGACAGGCTACCCAAAAGCTATAGACCATCACACTGATTGTATACGCTGGTGATGCTTATGTCGTTACCACCGGCGGAAATGGCGGAAAAATCTGCATTTTATCACTTTAACATACTATGTAATTTTAACACACATGGATAAAAACATCAACCGTTCGATGATTTGATTCTTGGGAATAACATTGATACTTTACAAATACTGATGATAGGTTTGTCTTGACAAATCCACCTTGTTCAGAAGGATAATATTATAAGCACATCAAATCTTTAATGGTAAAACGTTGTGTTTTTATTATGTGTAAAATCCTATCACATCCCAGTTAATACTTGCATAGGGATAGTGAAAAAGCCTGTAGAAATTACTCTACAGGCTCAATTTATATAATTCAGTTTTACTCTAATCACCATTCAATTGTAGCATTATCAAATGCAATGTTACCTTCATCACTAAATGCCTGACCATAAGCAACTGTTACAGTATCTCCGATTTCATAACTATGGTCTTTTATTAATCCTACTTCGGCAAGATTACCAACAGAAAGAATTTCTTCACCTTCATTAGGCTCTATAGTAGCTATTATAACATCAGTATCAGTATCAAGTTCAATATTTGTAATTGTTCCCTCAAAAGTGTTGCCCATAGCAATATCGCCTCCAGCAGGTTGTCCGCCGGTTGGTTGTTCTACAGCTACCTGTTCTGCATCATCCTCGAGTGTTTCTTGTGATGAGCAACCCACCATTGCAGAAGTTGCTAAGACTAAACAAAGCACCATTATTAATAATTTTTTCATTGTGATTTTCTCCTTAAATATCTTTTTAAATTTCGGATTTTCACCTTACACTCATATAGACATTATTAATTTTATTTGCTTGCATATTATTTTAAATTTATTATAACAAATCTATAATCGTAAAGTCTATCTAAGATATTTGAAAGTTTAATTGTTCATTGTTATACGCTCGCTATATCTCAGTTAATACTTACATAAGGACAGTCAATATAATTTCAAATTTGAAACCATGTTGACTTTTTCTTTTCTTGTTGATATAATTTCAATGTTGAAACTATATGGAATGAGGTATAATATGAGAGAAGCATATTTTAAATTTATGAGTGCAGTTGATATTGACTGTTATAAAAGTATTCGAGAGAGTGAAATAGGTAGCACTCTGACATATTCCGACGTGTTGCAATTATTTATTATAAACCACAAGAAGAATATGACAGTTAGTGAGCTTGCCGATAGGCTAAATCTTTCTCGTCCTGCAACAACGCAAAAGGTAAATGAACTTGCAAATAAAGGCTTGGTTATAAAAACTGGATCTACTGAGGATAAGAGAGTTACTTATCTTTCTTTAGCTGATAGTTTAATTCAAAATAGTAATGATACAAAATCTGCTTCCCTTATGGACGCAGTTGATGAAAAGTTTTCCGAGGATAAAAAAGCTGTGTTTGCGGAAATACTAAACTTCATGGCAGATTACTTGTTGGAGGAGAATTGCCAATAATGCGAAATGAACTTATAAAAATCACAGGTGCAAGGGAAAACAACCTTAAAAATATATCGGTAGAAATACCAAAATACAAGCTTGTCGCGTTAACCGGTGTTTCCGGCAGTGGCAAGAGTAGTTTTGCTATGGATATACTGCAAAAAGAATGTCAGCG
>CAYJIC010000114.1:0-4820 GCA_964370155.1 uncultured Oscillospiraceae bacterium | reverse complement strand
CGTGCTTGGCAGGTGTAGTCGGCATAGTTATCCTTTCTGCAGTTGTTTGTGAAGCATACGTAGCATCAGCAAAAACAGCTTTTCGAAGCCGGTGCTGATAAGGACGATGACCAGCGTCCAGCACAAAAGAGACGGCGTGTCTAAAAATATCTTGGCGTTGAAGAGATTTTCGCCGATGGACGGCTCGGGTATGCCGATAACCTCGGCCGCAATGCCGGATTTCCAGCACAGCCCAAGGGCGATTTTTATGCCGGAGACAAAGAACGGATAAACCTCGAAAAAGTAAATGTATCGTAGTTTTTTTAGGCTTCCAACACGGAAAATCCCCGCCATTTCCAAAAGGCTTTTGTCGGTGTTTCTGATGCCTTCCAAAACGCTGGTGTATATGATTGGCATGACCATTAAAAAGCTGATGAGAATAGCGAGGTTGTTTGACGAAAACCATATGAGGGCCAAAATGACGAAAGATGCCACCGGGATGGAGCGGATGGTGATCATGAACGGGGCAAGCATGTCGCGGACGAAGCTGTAGCGTGAGGCAGGCACGGCAAGCACCACACCACACAATGTGCCAAGCAAAAAACCGCCGACAATACGTATAAAACTAGCAAAAACAGCACCCCAAAAGTCTGGGGTGCCGATGATTGTTGCAAGCTCTGCCAGTACCGCTATGGGCGATACTATCAGTATCCGTTGGTCGATGATCATGGCGGTTATCTGCCAAACCAAAAGCGCCAATATAACAGACCACGGCTTTATTTTATCCGATTGTGCTAGCTTGTTTTTTTTATCCATGTTATTTACCGGGTGGAACATTACAGAAAGTCAGATTAAGGCAAGACTGCCTATGTTATGGGATTATTGAGCGTAGTAGAAGTCGTCGCCGGGCATTGCGCCGCCCACAGACTGGGCAGATTGGTCATGCAATACCTGCAAGTAGCCGCTGAGAGTGTCTTTCATCTCGGTGCCTGAAATATAGGTGATGTTGCATTGCGGGATGGCAGCCACTGCGATGGGCTCTGCCGGCAGGATTTCATACTTGACCACAAGTGCTGCGCCGCCTTCAACGTCGCTGTTGATGTAGGCTACAGACTCTTCATAGTGAGAAAGGAAAGCCTCTACGGCAGCGGGATTTTCCTCGATGAAAGCTTTGCGGGCGATTAAAACGCCTGTTACCAGCTGGGAAGGCATCTCGGCGCCTTCCTGTGTAGCGTTCCACTCTTCGGTGAGATCAAGAGCTACACGCAGGGTTTCGTTTTGTGCAAGCGCGCTGGCAACAAAAGGCTGGGGCAACATGGCGATGGCATTTTCTTGACCTGAGATGGAAGAAAGCACCTCGGCTGCCTCTGCATGCCATTCGATGGTGACGTCGGTGTCGGGATCTATGCCGTTTTCAGACAAGATATAGCGCAGTGAAAACTCAGGGGTGGCACCCTTGCCGGTGGCATGGATGGTTTTGCCGCTTAAGTCTTCGATGGAAGTAAGGCTTTCGCCGTTTTCAACGATGTACAAAACGCCGAGAGTGTTTATGGCAAGCACCTCGACAGCGCCCTCGGTGTTGTTGTAGATGACAGATGCCAAGTTTGCCGGAACAGCGGCAATGTCAATCTCGGACTTGGCTATTTTAGCAGCAACCTCGCTGGTGTCTGCAATCATTTCAAATGTGTAGTTGTTGTCGGTGATTTCGCCGTTTTCAACAGCGTTCATGAAGGAAACCATGCCCATGGTGGTGGGGCCTTTCAGGCCAAGAGCACGCACGTCCACAGGATCGGCGGCTTCTTCTTCGGGCATTGCCTCGGAAGACGCAGGCGCAGAGGATGCAGGAGCAGAAGACGCAGGCGCAGAGGAAACCTCGCTGGCAGGAGCAGCGCCACAAGACGCCAGCATGGCGATGGATATCATAAGTGCAAGAGAAACAAACAGTAATTTTTTCATGTTTTAAACCTTTCCAAATAGGAGTATTGTAATTAAAAATAACATGTTATGAAAATTGAATCAAGCAAAACAGGCCAAATAAAATGCCTCGGCACACAGGCAGAATGTAATGTCGATGTATTTTACCCAGCAAGTTAGCTACAACTAACCTACAAATTAAGATAGCATATTTTGGTTATATTGTCAAGTAAAGTAAAGGGAAATTAAGGGGGCGGTATCTGCTGTTTTTTGTGAAAATCACTAAAGAGCCTTCTGCAAATCGCTGATAAGATCGGCGGTGCGGATATTTCGGCCGTTTGAGTTGAGGTGGTTGTTGCTATCGTAAAACAACTCGGCATCCATGATGGCTTCGCTGTAGCTGCCAATCCACGGAATGGTGCAGCTTTGCGTTATATGCTCCTCGAAAGAGTAAACGTTTTGCATGGCTAGCTGGGGGTCGTCAGCGGGCAAAAGCGCAAGCTTGTTGAAGGGTGCATAGGTTAAAAAAAGCTGTATGTCGCTGTTTTGTGCCCAAATGTGCAAGTCGTTCAGCTGTGTTAGCACGTCGTTTGATAAAATGCCTGTATGAATATACATGGTGTCGTGTGTGTTGAACATATCGTCTAAAATATTTTCAGGGTATGGCAAGGTATAATCGCCAAACGTGTCAAAGCCTGCTTTTGAATAGCCTTCGTCTTTTGAAAGTAAGGGCTCGCCCCTTTGCAAAATCTCGGTTTTTGTTTGGGCATAGTGGGAGTAATTTAAAATAAGATGGGGGATGTATGGTGTAGGTATCACGCTTTGCATGTTTTGATGGTTTTCAACAGCCATCCACACGGTTCGATAATCAATAGCATGAAGATACATGGAACTTTCAAGCGATAGTATGATGATATCACCGGAGCTGGCGTAGTTTTTCAGCTGTGTGATGAAAAAATCAAGCCCTAGATATGCCGTGGTGCCCATGTTGAACACAGGCATGTCGAAAGCATCAGACAGCTGCTGCGCCGAGATGTTGTACACAACATTACTGCCGCCCACAACCACGATTTTTTCGCCTGAAATATCGGAAACGAGATCTAATTTTTTGCTGCTTATTCCCATTAAAGAGCTGGTGGAAACAGGCCCGAGGCTTTGCATATAGGCGAAATATGCCAAAAAAGGCAAAACGAGGGCAAGGATAAAAGCTGATAATTTAAACAAAAACTTTTTCATTTACTTTTACCTTTCTTGACCTTTCTCGATTTGTTAGAACTGAAAATATATAAACTCGGCCACGGCGCCGCTGGGCACGGTGAGGAAAACATACATGCATAAAAATGCCAGACCATAACTGACGCCGTATCGTATGATGGCGGGCTTTTGGGCAAGAAGGGTGAATGGGTCTTTGCCACGATATTGCAAAAAATCGTATACAAAAAGTAAAGATAAGCTAAAAACAATTTTTGCAAGCTGAGGGGCGCCGATTTGCAAAGTGGTGATGGTGTTTTGCAAGTTTGCAAGTGGAAAAACAACTATTTTTGGCAACTGGAAAAGCATGTACAGCCCTTCTTGCATGCTGTTTGCCCGAAACAGCGTCCAGCCGGTGCAAACAACCAAGAACACAGCGAGTATCTGAAAGCCGGACTTGAGAAAAGAAGGGAGTTTTGAGCGAAGGTTTTTGGCGAAGTCTGCCCTGCGAAACAAATCCTCCACCACCTGCACTATGCCGTGGAGTGCACCCCATAAAACAAAGGTCCAAGCGGCACCGTGCCAAAGGCCGCTTATTAAAAATGTGATTACGATGTTGCGGTATCGAAAGATGTTGCCTTTTTTGCTGCCGCCCAGCGGAATGTAGATGTAGTCCCTGAAAAATGTGGAAAGTGAAATATGCCAACGTTGCCAAAACTCTTTGATGGAACGTGAAAAAAACGGAGTGTTGAAGTTTAGCATCAAGTCGAAGCCCAAAATGGCTGCGCTGCCACGGGCAACATTGGAGTATCCCGAAAAGTCGCAGTAGATTTGCACCGAAAAAAACATTGTGGCAACAAAAATAGACATCGGCGTGTGCTCGTATGGGGCGTTGAAAACAGCGTTTGAAAACCCTGCAAAGTAATCGGCAATAAACATTTTCTTCAAAAGACCAAACACTATCATGCGAAGGCCCCAGCTGCATTTTGTGGCGGAAAAAGTGTGTCGCCTGTGAAACTGAGGGAGTAGGTTTTGTGCGCGTTCGATGGGGCCTGCCACCAGCTGAGGAAAAAAGCTGACATATAGCGCGAAAATGCCTAAGTGGCGCTCGGCCGAAAGCTCGCCTTTATATACATCGATGACGTAAGAAAGTGTTTGGAAAGTGTAAAAGCTGATGCCAACAGGAAGCATCACCTGCAGTGTGAAATTGTCTGTGGGCAGGCTGAAATAACGTAAGGCATCTACCACTGTTTGCGAGAAAAAGTTGAAATATTTAAAAAATAGCAAAAGACCCAAGCTGATGGAACATCCGGTAAACAGCCATATTTTTTTAGTGGCTTTTTGAGAAGAGCGCTCTATCATCAAGGCGGCAAAGTACGAGGTGAGGGTGGTGGTGGCAATAAGAAGGATCAAATCGGCGCTCCAGCTCATGTAAAAATAGTAGCTGGCAAACAAAAGCGGCGCCCATCTGATTTTGTGGGGTAATGCCCAGTAACAGATGAACACTATGGGTAAAAACACGATGTATTGCCAAGAATTAAATAACATTTAAACCTCGCACGTAAATATATAATTAAAATACAAAAAGACATTGAGCTATAGCCGACGCCCTATCGAGCTCGGCATTATAGTATGCCACGCTGGGTATACTGCTAAATTACTTATAGAAGTATAACATAAATTAGGGGCATAAAAAAGACACCGGACTGTATCCGATGCCAGATTGGGTCCAGCGT
>CAYJIC010000113.1:0-4828 GCA_964370155.1 uncultured Oscillospiraceae bacterium | reverse complement strand
AAAAATACGCACCAAACGGCGGAAGCATGGCTCCCGCCGTTTTGTACGTACACTCAAACCACTATATTAACATTTCTCGGTTTGAATACACGCATCAAAGCTTTACAGCCCGGCGCTTTACATACCGTAGTATTGTTCATCCTCGGATACAAGCATTTCTTCCACTTCAGGAATACCTGTGCCTGCCGGGATCAATTTACCGATAATAACATTTTCTTTCAAACCCAAGAGCGGATCCACCTTGCCCTTAATTGCGGCATCAGTGAGAACACGTGTGGTTTCTTGGAAGGATGCTGCCGACAAGAAGCTGTCTGTGGCCAAAGCAGCCTTGGTGATACCTAAAAGCACCGGATTGTACTCGGCTTCTCTTAAATCAGTTTCACCTGCCGCAATGCGCTCTTTGATGTTTTCATTACGGCTAAGCACCTCTGCACGATCTGACAGGTGTGCTTCCAAAAGACCGGTAGACCCAGCATCTGTCACACGTACTTTGCGCATCATTTGGCGCACAATTACCTCGATGTGTTTGTCGTTAATATCAACACCTTGCTGACGATAAACACTTTGCACTTCTTTTATGAGATAATTTTCCACCGCAGTAACGCCTTTGATTGCCAAAATATCATGTAGGTATGCATGACCTTCAGTAATCATATCACCAAATTGCAACACATCGCCTTCTTTTACACGAATGCGCTGTCCGAAAGGAATGAGATAGCTTCTTTCTATCTCTTGGCCCAGCTCGTCCACACCAGTTACTACTATATGGCGATTTTTCTTTGTGTCGTCAATACTCACAACACCTGAAATCTCTGTCATGATTGCCGAAGATTTAGGTCTGCGTGCCTCGAACAACTCTTCAACATGCGGCAAACCTTGAGTAATATCATCGGCCGACGCAACACCACCGGTATGGAAAGTACGCATGGTTAGCTGTGTACCCGGCTCACCGATTGACTGAGCTGCAATAATACCCACTGCCTCGCCAAGGCCTACAGGCAATCCGTTTGCAAGGTTTGCACCGTAGCATTTTGCGCAAGCACCTTGTGCCGCTTGACAAGTAAGCACGCTACGAAGCTCAACTTCGGTAATGCCTGCATCCACCACAAGATTAGCGTCATCTTCGTTCATCATGGTGTCTTTTGTCACCAAAACTTTGCCTGTTTCAGGATGCTTGATATTTTGCACCGGATAACGGCCTATCAGGCGCTCTGCCAAAGGCTCAATAACAGAATCACCATCCACCACAATATCAGCTACCAAAATACCTTTTTCAGCACGGCAATCTTCTTCACGGATGATAACATCTTGAGAAACGTCCACCAAACGACGTGTCAAATATCCTGATTCTGCTGTACGAAGCGCCGTATCTGCAAGGCCTTTACGTGCACCACGAGATGCAATAAAGTATTCAAGAATATTTAGGCCTTCACGATAGTTTGCACGAATTGGAATCTCAATAGTTTTACCCGACGTATTTGCAATAAGACCACGCATACCTGCCAGCTGACGAATCTGCTGCATGCTACCACGAGCACCGGAGTCCGCCATCATAAATATCGGGTTGTTTACATCGAGGTTGTCTTCCAAGGCTTTTGATACCTCTGTAGTGGTTTTTTCCCACACACTCAAAATACCTTTTAGTCTCTCATCATTAGATATGAGACCTTTATTATATTGTTTTTCCACTTTCAAAACAGCTTCATCCGCTTCTTTTATCAGCTCGGCTTTACGCGGAGGAATAACCGCGTCAGATACAGCAACTGTGAGGCCGGACAATGTGGAATATTTAAAGCCTTGCGCCTTGATTTTATCAAGTACACGTGAGGTCACATCGGTGCCATGACGTTGGATACAACGGTCAATAATGTCTCCCATTTTCTTCTTGCTAACAAGAAAATCTACTTCCAAAAGGAAAACTTTATCAGGATCATCGCGATCAACATATCCAAGATCTTGTGGAATGGGATCATTGAACAAAATACGGCCTGCCGTAGCATCGATGATTTTCGAACGAATTTCACCATTCACTTCCATAGTACGGCGAACACGGATACGACTGTGTAGCGTAATGGATCCTTCATGATAAGCCATGATAGCTTCATTTTCATTTGCAAAAACTTTGCCTTCGCCTACATCACCCGGGGTTTCCATAGTCATGTAGTAGCTTCCCAGCACCATATCCTGTGTCGGAACCACAACCGGCTTGCCGTCTGAAGGTTTCAACAGGTTTTTGCTGGCCAGCATAAGGCCTTTGGCTTCTCTTTGTGCCTCTTCACTAAGCGGTACGTGAACAGCCATCTGATCGCCGTCAAAGTCAGCATTGTAAGCGGTACACACCAGCGGATGCAGTTTCAGTGCACGGCCCTCTACCAATATTGGCTCAAATGCCTGGATACCCAAACGGTGAAGCGTAGGTGCACGGTTCAATAGCACCGCATGACCTTTAATCACAGTCTCTAAAGAATCCCACACCTCTGCACGGGTGCGTTCCACCATTTTACGTGCACTTTTGATGTTGTTTGCAATGCCGTTTTCTACTAAGTCTTTCATAACAAAAGGCTTAAACAGCTCAAGTGCCATTTCTTTTGGTAATCCGCACTGATACATTTTCAGCTCAGGACCAACAACGATAACAGAACGGCCGGAATAGTCTACACGTTTACCCAAAAGGTTCTGACGGAAACGTCCTTGCTTGCCTTTCAGCATATCGCTAAGACTCTTCAGCGGACGATTGTTCGGGCCTGTTACCGGACGGCCTCTACGGCTGTTGTCTATTAGTGCATCTACAGCTTCTTGTAGCATACGCTTTTCGTTACGCACAATAATGTCAGGCGCGCCTAACTCTAAAAGACGTTTCAACCTATTGTTACGGTTGATTACGCGACGATACAAGTCATTCAAATCACTTGTGGCAAAACGGCCACCATCCAGCTGCACCATAGGACGAATATCCGGTGGAATTACCGGTATATTATTCATTATCATCCACTCAGGACGATTGCCCGAATGACGGAATGATTCCACCACTTCAATAAGCTTCAAAAGACGTACTTTCTTTTGGCCGCCTGATTCTTCCAGCTCGTTATGAAGTTTTGTGCTCATTGCGTCAAGGTCGATTTTAGCTAAAAGCTCCTGTACAGCTTCTGCACCCATACCGGCCTGAAACTCGTCTTCATACCGCTCGCGCATATCCCAGTATTCTTTTTCGCTGAGAATTTGTTTTTCTTCCAGTGGTGTAAAGCCGGGATCTGTAACAATATACGCTGCAAAATACAGCACCTTTTCCAAAAGCCTTGGTGAAATATCCAGCATAAGGCCAATTCTGGAAGGAATGCCTTTAAAGTACCAAATATGGCTAACAGGCGCAGCAAGTTCGATATGACCCATGCGCTCTCTACGCACTTTTGCACGAGTTACTTCAACGCCACAACGCTCACAAATTTTACCCCTTGAGCGGATGCGTTTATATTTACCGCAGTTACACTCCCAGTCCTTTGTTGGCCCAAAAATCTTTTCACAAAATAGGCCATCGCGTTCCGGTTTCAGTGTGCGATAGTTAATGGTTTCCGGTTTTTTTACTTCGCCGCTACTCCAATTTCTTACCTGCTCCGGAGAGGCAAGCCCAATTCTAATCGAATCGAATTCGTAAAAATCCATGCAGTTTACCCTTTCTTTGTGTTAGAGTGTTCTTTCTGAAAAGACAACCCTATTTTCTTTTTTTAAAAGCGCATTGCCTAGTCAAGCGAATCATCTTCCAATACATCTTCTTCGATAAACATATCATCTGATTCAGGCTCAGACACATTGTCTTCGTACTCAAACTCGCCTTCATCCTCTACATGTTCAATGGAGTATTCACTATTTAGTTCTTCTTCTATCACGACGCTGTCACCCACAACTCCTTCAGGAGTGTATCTGTCATCTTCGTCATAGTTTTGTTTAAGATCTATTTCATTTCCTTCTTTATCTTGAACTACCATGTCAAGGCCCAAACTTTGAAGTTCTTTTATAAGCACACGGAAACTTTCCGGTATGCCGGCTTTCGGAACAGCCTGACCTTTAACAATAGACTCGTAAGTTTTCACACGACCCACAACGTCGTCACTCTTAACGGTAAGAATTTCCTGAAGTGTATATGCTGCGCCATATGCTTCCAGCGCCCACACTTCCATCTCACCAAAGCGCTGACCGCCAAACTGCGCTTTACCACCAAGCGGTTGCTGAGTAACAAGGCTGTACGGACCGGTGCTACGAGCATGGATTTTGTCGTCTACCAAGTGATGAAGCTTCATGTAATACATATAGCCTACTGTGACACGATTGTCGAAACGATCGCCTGTACGGCCGTCATATACCACACTCTTGCCGTCTTCAGCAAGGCCTGCCTGCTTCAAGCAGTTTGCAATATCATCCTCGTTTGCGCCGTCAAATACCGGTGTCATTACTTTCCAGCCAAGTGCTTTTGCTGCAAAGCCCAGATGCACTTCAAGTACCTGTCCGATATTCATACGACTGGGCACGCCCAGAGGATTCAGCACGATGTCTAGCGGTGTGCCGTCTTCAAGGAAAGGCATATCTTCCTGTGGTAAAATACGGCTAACAACACCCTTATTACCGTGACGACCGGCCATTTTATCACCAACGCTGATTTTACGTTTTTGAGCAATGTAGCAGCGCACAACTTCACGCACACCAGGCTGAAGCTCGTCACTGTTTTCAGGTGTAAACACCTTGACGTCTACAATGATGCCACACTCACCATGAGGCACACGCAAGGAAGTATCACGTACTTCGCGTGCTTTTTCGCCAAAAATAGCACGAAGTA
>CAYJIC010000112.1:0-5077 GCA_964370155.1 uncultured Oscillospiraceae bacterium | reverse complement strand
TGGTAGCATAAAGGGAATAATCTTCCGATAAACTTTCTGTGGTCATGGCGAAACCTGATACGTCCTTTAGCGGGTCGCCCAGGCCGATATCTTTGCCTTTTAGGATAGCAGATACGTTAGATTGTGCCACTTGCATGGCGCCGTCGGTGTATCCTTGCCATAAAGAGCCGGGAAGACGGAACATGCTGTCGGTGCTTTTTGGGCCTGCTGAATATATAAGCCGAAACATTTTATACACAGCCATCATCAAATATCCGCTAACCTCGCCTATCAGTGCACGGTTGGGATGTTTTGAAAGCTTGTCGTATAAAATATTCAGGCTGTTGCTGATCAGTTTACGGTTTAAAGTAGGCAAAACACTACCTTTGTAATGACCATCGGTTCTGGCCAAGGCCTCGGGAGATGGGATGTCTTCCATTTGAAGGGTAGGCTTGGTGCGGTCGGCGCTGCGCCCTAAAAGATAATCACACGAAACATTATAATAATCGGCGGCACGCAAAACAAAGGCAAGGCCACACTCGCGGATACCTTTTTCGTAATGGCTAAGCAAAGCCTGAGATACACCAAGTTGCAAGGCTGCTTCTTTTTGTGTGATACCACGTTCCTTGCGCAGTAAAGTGATAATTCTGCTAAATTGTGACGTCATGGATGTAGACACTCCCTTTATTTAAATAATACACATTGGCTGAAAACCATATGTTAAAATAAACACTAATAATAAATACAATATGTAAAGTATAAAACATATTAAACCACTTGTAAATAATTTTGCAAAAATTAAACGATATTTTTTGTGGTGAAAGGACTGCATCCGATGGAAAAAGGACGAGTGCATATATACACCGGAGATGGCAAAGGAAAAACCACGGCGGCCATAGGTCTTTGTGTTAGGGCTTTGGGCAGTGGGTTACGTGTGGGATTTTTGCAATTTTTGAAAATGGGAGACTCTGCCGAGGTAGCATCCCTGCAAAAGCTGGGTGCGCAAACAGCGGCAACGCAAACACAAAAATTCATATGGAACATGAGCGAAGATGAAAAAAAGGAATGTGCGCAAAAGCATGAAGATATATTTCGAAAAGCATATGATATAAGCGAAAAAGTTGATTTACTGGTTCTTGATGAGGTGTTTGCGGCACTGAGCACAAACATGCTGAAAGAAGAGCAGATACTTGAGTTTGTTGACAAAAAACCAAAGGGTATGGAGCTGGTGCTGACCGGAAGAGATGTGCCGGATAGTGTAAGTGAAAAGGCAGATTACTTGACAGATATGAAATGTGTGAAGCATCCGTTCACCGAAGGCGTTGTGGCCAGAGAAGGGATAGAATACTAATTACAGATAGCTATAAAAAGGAAAGTATATGGAAAAAACAAAAAAGCCAATAGGCACACTACAGTTTTTTGCAAAACACGCCAAAGGGCAAGCTGGGTGGTTTATCTTGGCGCTGGTGGCTATGCTTTTTGCCACGGCGGCCAGTTTTATGATGCCTCAGGTGTTTATGCTTGCGGTGGACAGTGTGCTGGGCGATAAAGCGGCTGGCTTGCCTATGTGGATAATAGACATAATGGCCGGATGGGGGCTTGACACCTCCTTGCTTTCGGAAGGCGTTTTGCCGACACAAGGGCAGTCCGGCGCAGAGATGCAGTGGCTTATGATGCTGGCGGTGACCGTGCTGGTAATAGCGGTGACAGGCGCATTGGCAACTTTTGTTTCAGGCACATCGGTGGCCACCGGTAGCGAAAGATTTTGCCAAAGCCTGCGAGACAAACTATATGCACACATCCAATATCTGCCGTTTTCATGGCAAGTAAAAAACCAAACAGGAGATACCATCCAGCGATGTACTTCGGATTTAGATGTGGTGCGCAGCTTTGCGTCCACACAGCTACTTCAGGTATTACGTACATTGGTAATGGTGATAGTGGCGTTTTGGCTGATGTTTTCAATGAATGTAACACTAAGCATTGTGGCGCTGATATTTGTGCCGCTGACAGGGCTTTACTCCACTATTTTTTATAAACTTGTGGGGAATCGGTTTTTGGTGGCGGATGAAGCCGAGGGCGAGCTGACAGTTATGGTGCAGGAAAACCTTACCGGAGTGCGTGTGGTACGTGCTTTTGGCAGGGAAAAATATGAACTGGATAAGTTTGACAAGCAAAACAATAACTTTGCAAACTTGTGGATAAAGCTGGGACACACCATGTCGGTATACTGGGGTATAGGCGACGTTGCCACCGGTATGCAGATTTTTTCTATCGTACTGGCAGGCATAATTATGGCGTCTTATGGCGAAATCACCATGGGTGAGTTTTTGGTGTTTGTGTCTTACAATCAAAGCCTGGCATGGCCGGTTCGTGCTTTGGGACGCACACTATCTGAAATGAGCAAAACAGGTGTTTCTGCCCAAAGGATACAGGAAATATTAAATGCACAGCCGGAAGAAGAGCAACAGGACGCAAAATGTCCTTCAATGAATTGTGATATACGTTTTGAGAATGTAACATTTGCTTATGAAGACAATCACGTTTTGAAAGATTTATCTTTTACCATTAAGAAAGGCACAACTTTTGGTATTTTAGGCGCTACAGGTAGCGGAAAAAGCACCATCACTTACTTGCTAAACAGGCTGTATGAATTGCAAGAAGGGTTTGGAGATATTTGGTTTGGCGATACTGAAATCAGACAAATTGATAGATACTATCTGCGTAAACATGTAGGCCTTGTTTTACAAGAACCGTTTTTATTTTCAAAAACAATAGAAGAAAATATTGCCATCACAGCAAAGCAAGATACATATGAGTGTAGCCATGTGCATACAGCGGCAGGAATAGCGTCGGTGGACGATGCAATCCGTCAGTTCACAAACGGGTACGACACCATGGTAGGCGAGCGTGGGGTGACTCTTTCAGGCGGGCAAAAACAAAGGGTGGCTATTGCTAGAACATTGATGCTGAATGCACCGGTGATGATATTTGACGATTCCATGAGTGCGGTAGACCTGGAAACAGATGCCAAAATTCGTGCGTCGCTGAAAGAAAACACACAAGACGCCACAGTGATTTTGATAAGTCACCGTATAAACACGCTGATGCATGCTGACATGATATTGGTGCTGGAAGATGGCAAGATAGCGGATATCGGCACACATGCACAGCTGATTAAAAAAGAAGGCACATATAAACGAATTTATAATATGCAAAGTGAAGTGGCGGCAGATGTCGGTGCCAGACTTGAAGATTTTGCGAGCGTAGAAGAAAAACAAGGGGGTGCAGTGTAATGAAAGAAGAAACATTTCACTCTAAAAGTTTTTCGCTTAAAACATGGAAAAAAATGGGCCCGTTTATAGCACCTTATAAAAACAGGCTGATATTAGTTTTCGCGCTGATGATATTAATGGCAGTGGTGGATTTATCAATTCCGCTTTTTTTAAGCTATGCGGTGGATAATTTTGTGCTACCGGGTGTTACCAGTGGCCTTACCGCGTTTTGCGTTTTGTATGTGGGCGCAATATTGGTGCAGGGAATAGCCGTTGTGATAATGGGCAGAAAAGCCATGAACATTGAAATGAACATGGGCAAAGACATGAAAAGGGCGGCCTTTTTACATTTGCAAAAACTTGGCCTTTCTTATTATAACCAAAACGCAGTAGGCTGGATTTTAGCACGAGTGATGAGCGACACCAACCGTGTGTGCTTGATGGTAGCATGGGTGCTGACGGACTTGTTCTGGAGCGGATTTTATGTGTTGGGCGTGTTGGCTATCATGCTGGTGCTACACTGGCAGCTGGCACTGTTGGTTATGTTGGTGGTGCCTATTGTAGCTGTTTTAGTGGCGGTATTCCGCAGCAAGTTTCTCACGGCTCATAGAAATATGCGCGCGGCAAACAGTAAAATCACAGGTGCCTTCAACGAAGGCATCACCGGCGCAAAAACCAGCAAAACACTGGTGATTGAAGATCGAAATATACAAGACTTTGGCAATGTCACAAGAGAAATGTACACGGCTTCCTTGCGTGCGGCAAGGCTGAATGCTGTGTTTGTGCCACTGGTCACGTTTTTTTCGTCGTTGGCGGTCAGCATGGTGATGGTGAACGGTGGCATGTTGGTGCTTGGGAATGAAATCACATTCGGTGTATTATCGGCATTTATCTCGTTTGCGATAAGTATACTAGAGCCGATACAACAAATTGCCAGGATACTGTCTGAGCTGATTGCCACCCAGGCAAATATAGAGCGGATAGACAGCATGCTAAGCCGTGACGAAGGGGTAAAAGACACCGAAGAAGTGGTGGAAAAATACGGCGATACATTTGAAGCGAAAAAAGAAAACTGGGAAGATATCCGCGGTGAAATAGAGTTTGAAAACGTGTGGTTTCAGTATCCCGATGGCACAGAATGGGTACTGGAAGATTTTAGTTTGAAGGTACCGGCAGGCGCAAACGTGGCACTGGTGGGGGAAACCGGCGCAGGTAAAAGCACGCTGGTGAACTTGGCATGTAGGTTTTACGAGCCGACAAAAGGCCGTGTGCTGATAGACGGCGTGGATGTAAGAGAGCGAAGCCAGCTGTGGCTTCACAGCAGGCTTGGCTATGTGCTACAAAACCCACATCTGTTTTCCGGGACAGTAAAAGAAAACATCCGATATGGGCGGCTTGACGCCACAGATGAAGAAGTATATGCGGCCGCAAGGCTGGTATCGGTGGACCAGGTGGTAGCAAAACTGCCAGACGGATATGAAACCGATGTAGGCGAAGGCGGTAGCAGGCTATCCACAGGCGAAAAACAGCTTATCAGTTTTGCGCGTGCTGTTTTGGCAGACCCGCCTATATTTGTGCTGGACGAGGCCACATCCAGCGTGGATACTGAAACAGAGCAGCTGATTCAAAATGCTATATCGCATATTTTGTCGGGACGTACCAGCTTTTTGGTGGCACATCGTCTTTCAACTATTCGCGAAGCAGACCTGATTTTGGTGGTTCATGCCGGAAAAATTGTGGAACGGGGCACACATACAGAGCTGATTGCGCAAAAAGGGTATTACTATACATTATATACAGCCATGCGCATTGACGAGACAAAA
>CAYJIC010000111.1:0-5276 GCA_964370155.1 uncultured Oscillospiraceae bacterium | reverse complement strand
TATGGTAACATTTCTTTGAAATTTTTCATTGATTATCCCTCCTATTATATAAATTATCTTTACCTGTTGCAACAATCACATAATTATATCTTGACAAATTATCATGTTTTGCTTTTTTAGCCTTGAAATATATATTAAATGTACAGTTTATTTAAATCACTCGGCGTGTCAATATCCCACAGCTCTTTTTCGTTTAATACTTCATGTCGATAGATGTTGTGTGGATTTTCTTTTCTCAATATAGACTTCCCGCCGGTGTCGCCATGTAATTTCAGTAACTCATTTTTATACGTTGAATCAAATATATTTGGTGTGAAAAGCGTGTCATCACAAGAAATGCTACCCAGCAGTTTTTTACTTTTAATATACCCCGAAACAAAGCCTGCAAGAGTGCTGGTTTTAAGATACGGCTGGTCACATACCATAAAGCAATATGCATGTGAAAGCGGCGAAGCGCTTTCAACGCCAAGACGGATGCTGTAGGAAATACCACGTGTGCTGTGATTATTTTGCACAGGAACAAACCCCGAATTTTCGCAGGTGTGTAATATTTCTTCATGCTGTGCAATTACGATTTTCTCACTAAACGGTACATCTTTGATAATGCTTAAAGCATGGCGATAAATAGGAACACCGTCTATTGTATGAAATAGCTTTGCCGAACCAAACCGACGAGAATCACCGCTTGCCAGTAAGATTAAACTGATGTTCATCTTTACCTCTTTTCATAAAATGTTAAAATTACACACAGTATACTATACATAAAGTAAAATTTACAAAATCGAATAGTTTACCTGCAAATATATTTTGTTTTTAAGCTTATATACAGCATAAATAACAAAATTCAAGCACTGAAAAGCCAAAAACAATTCATAAGCAGTATTTTAATCGGACGATTTTTTCAGCATCACTTTATGGCTATTGTGCCGTATAATCTCCACAGGTGTATATATTAAAGATAGCTTTTCCTTTAGCTCATCATCGCTTACAGTAGAAATGTCAAGATCGGCTATAAGTTTTCCATCTGAAATAAGCAACGCTCTGTCGCAATATTTCAGAGCCATATTAGCGTCGTGCAAGCTAATTAACACACTTTTATTTTGCTTTTTTGTAATTTTTTGTATCATGCTTAAAATATGATGTTTGTTGGCAAAATCAAGGGCAGAGTCCGGCTCGTCCAGTAGCATCAGTTGTGTGTTTTGTACCATCGCTCTAGCGAAAATCACCAGTTGTTTTTGGCCGGCAGAAAGATGCAGAAAGTTTGTGTCTGCCTTGTCCGAAAGCCCAACATCCGAAAGAGCTGCCATGGCTGTTTCGCGGTGAGATTTGCCCGGATTTTCCAGTAAAGAAAGCATGGGTGAAAACCCCATCATCACAACATCAAGCACCGAAATGGCTAGCTCTATCGAGCTGTTTTGAGGAATATAACTTATATGTTGGGCTAATTGCTTTTGCCGCATGTTCGCTAAGTTTTTACCATTTATTACACACTCACCTTTTGTGGGAACAAGCCGGCATATACCTTTTAGCAACGTTGTTTTTCCACCGGCATTTGGACCCAAAAGTGCACACATACCACCCTTGAAAAGCGAAAATGAAACATCATCTACCACACAGGTATTGCCGTAATATACACTTAAGTTTTTCACTTGCATGCTTTAAACCACCCGCCTTCCTTTGTATACCAGCCAAATCAAAACAGGCGCACCCATAAGTGATGTGAGGATACTTATCGGAATCTCTGTGTCTGCGATGCTTCGGGCAAGCACATCGGCAAAAAGCAGTATCACGCTACCCAAAAAACCCGAAAATAGCATAGTCTTTAGGCTTTGTGATTTTGTTAAAAGTCTGGTAATGTGCGGGCCTATTAAACCAACAAACGTGATGAGGCCGCTGACGCTCACAATAGCTCCAACAACTAGCGTAGTGAGAATCAACACACATGCACGCAATCTTCCCAAAGATACACCCAGCATACGTGCCTCGTCAGACGATAAACTTACAAGTAAAATATGACGATACAGCAAAAACAATGCCACACTTCCCAACAATACCATAGGAATGATTAGAACAACTTTTTCAAGTGTTGTTGCAGATAAAGACCCCATTGTCCAAAACTCCAGCGCAGCCAACTCGCCAAAAGGATCGGCCGTCATTTTTAGTAGCATAAGCACCGCCTGAGCTAAGGCATTTATTGCAATGCCTGAAAGCACAAAAGACGAAAGCCTGTTTGCGCCTGAAAGCCCTGCAAGCACAATGGCACACAACACTGCTATCATGCCGCCAAAAAACGCACAAAGAGCCACTATTAGTGTGCCTCCACCGATAAATATAATACCTATGCCTGCGCCGGCACATGCGCCGGAAGATACCCCGATGATATCAGGCGACGCAATGGGGTTTTTAAATATAGTTTGATACACATATCCTGCAATTGAAAGGCCGAATCCTGCTAAAAATGCCATGATGGTACGAGATAATCTGAGGTTGAAAAACACACCTACAGCCACAGAATCACCGTTTATAATATCAGATATTCGCAAAGGATACTGGCCAACAAATATCGAAAGGCCGACACCGATAAACAATAGTAGAACAATTCCTGTATATACTTTATTTTTCATTATTCTGCGGGTGTAAGCAAGGACGTGTCCACGCTAAAGTCATAGAAAGTTTGGTAAAAATCTACCGCTTGGCTTACAAACTCATCGTTTGAGTACATGTCAGGATGAAGTACGCTTGCCAGCCATAAACTACCTAAGTATGAGGCAGGTAGGGGAGAATCCCATGCTTCCAGTGAAGAAGGCATTTGATATACATTGCCTTCTTTTATACATTCAAGCTCTTGTAATGCGGCGTCATTAAGAACATCCTCTACTGTGTATTCTGCTGCCGGCGCAATAATGATATATTCAGGTTTATACGCAATTAGCTTTTCGTAAGAAATCTCTGCCCAGTATGTATCTTCAATATCGGCTGCTACGTTTTGTGCGTTTGCTGCGGTTATCAAGTCGTTTTGATACATATTAGCGCCAGCCGTGGATAGTAGGTCGTTGTTCCCGCCGAAGTATACCGTTGGCGCAGGTTTATCTTTTAATGTTTCACTAAGCATATTTAGTGCATCGTTTGATATAGACAGCATAGCGTCCATTTTGTCTTGTGTACCTGTGGCGGCGGCCAACATCTCTATAGTTTCAATAAGTAAATCTGTGCTTTCGGGGTATACACACAACGTGGGTATGCCAAACTCTGCAAGAGTATCGGCAACTTCGCTTAGTTTAAGCGGTAATATCACTAAATCAGGCTCAAGCTCCAGCGTGCCCTCTATGTTGAATTCTTTAGATGTGCCCACACCCGGCACGTCCAAAAGATGCGGTGCGGCCAGCGCATATATAGGACGGGTATCCGCCATGTTTTCTATACCTACCACTAAATCATCTACCCCAAGGCCAATAAGAACCGAGCTTGTGATATAGTATCCGCTAACTATCTTTTCCGGCTTTTCGTTTATAATCACTTCTCTGTCTGCATGGTCGACTATAACGGCAAACGGTTCTGTTTCTTCTGTGGCTTCTTGAGCTATAGAAGACGCGTTGTCAGCTGAAGATACTGAAGACACTAAAAAAGAAGATACTTCGCTTGTACCTTGAGTGCTTCCGCAAGCACTAAGCAGCAATACCACCGACAAAATAATAGCTATCATAGATATTTTTTTCATGTTTTTACATCCTCCTGTTGTATATTCCCTAATTTTTTAGTTAATCTTTTCTTGAGTTCTGCTTTGTTTTGTTGTGTCAAAATCAAAATTTGTGCATCATATTTATTTTTTAGTGTTTCTTTAAATTCATGCTGTACGCTATAATCTTGTATCAGCCCGGTTTTATCTTGCATATGCTTCAAATTATCGCTACTTTTTATGCTGCCAATGCAGGGGATACCACTTTGAAGCACGCTGTATATATATTCTTTTGCCTCGGGTACAAACAGCTCTAGCCCGCCGATTTCATCCATCACAAAACAGCCATATTGTGTGTAGTCGCCCACGATATCACAAAGCTTTGAAAATACTTCTGTGTATAGCACCCTCTTAGACGCATGCCCACGCATAAACACCTGGCTTTGAATGACGCGCTCGTCATCGACGTGCAGCGAAAGCGGCATATTCGTTGTATATTTCATCACACAAAACCCAGCGCTTTTATGTGCATCATCATACAGTTTGACGCTTTGAAATCCCGTCGCATTTACTCCGCTTTGTCTTAAAACATCGTGTATTAGAGTTGTTTTACCCACTTCAATCGAGCCTTGTAAAAATAACTTCACACGCTTTCCTCTTCTTCGTTAAACATTTGTGTAAAAAGAACATCGGCACTTTTTTTTAAGGCTTCCTCAAACAATATATACTTACGAAGCCAGAAATGACCCTTTTCAGATAAAGTTGTTTTGCCGCCTTGTTTTCCGCCATGCTGGCGAACCACCAGCGGATATCCAAGCTCCTTTTCAGATGTGTTCAGCACCTTCCACGCCTTTGAATACGAAAGTCCCATCTCGAGCGCTGCATCTCGCACAGATCCACATCTGTCAACACCTTGTAGCAATTGCGCAATACCCGGCCCGAAAAAAACAGAGTTTTTCTTTATGCGCACTGTTATATGTGCACTAAAATTTGCACTGTTATCCACAATATATCTCCTTTATTATGGCTAAAAGTAATCATCAAATGCGATTTGTTTTTAAAAACAACTTGCTCTTCTAAAAAACGACCAATGTATATTGGCCGCTTGATATTAACAAATAAATTATATCACAAATCAAAATAAAATACAAAACCGCGTGGTGAAAGCTAGTATCTTATGATATAATATATCACATACCCCCAGCTAAGCAGCCCATGGAAAATAGCCCATCCGATGGATTCCCATGCGGTGTAGCTTATCACCATGGCAAGTGCGGCACCAAATGACAGCCCGGTGCTGGCTGACCTTCTTACAATAGTTCTGTTTATGACAGGTCTTGGGTTTTCGTTCATTTTAATAACCTCCCAGCTATTCTAAAGATAATTATATTTAAGGAGACAAATAAGGCATGGAATTTAAGCAGGCAACAAAATCAGACATACCTAAAATAGCGGCTCTTGCAGATATCATATGGCGCGAATATTACACTGATATCATTGGCGCACAGCAAGTGGAGTATATGCTAAGCAATATCCAAAACGAAGCAGCTATGCAAAAGCAGCTTCGCGACGGCATGAAGTATTTCACCTTATACGACGG
>CAYJIC010000110.1:0-5317 GCA_964370155.1 uncultured Oscillospiraceae bacterium | reverse complement strand
TGCTTGATGAAAACACAAAATACTATATCAATCCCACCGGTCGTTTTGTGGTGGGCGGACCCCAAGGCGACAGTGGTCTTACCGGCCGTAAAATCATTGTCGACACTTATGGTGGATATGCAAGCCATGGCGGTGGTGCGTTTAGTGGTAAAGATCCTACCAAGGTTGACCGTAGCGCAGCATATGCCGCTCGTTGGGTAGCGAAAAACGTAGTTGCGGCAAAACTGGCTGCACATTGCGAAATTCAGCTGGCATACGCTATTGGTGTAAGCCATCCTGTTAGCATCATGGTAGATACCAAGGGCACAGGCACGGTGGATGATGCATTGATTGAAAAGGCTATCGGAAAAGTGTTTGATCTATCACCAAAAGGTATTATCGAGTCGCTGGACTTGAGAAAACCAATTTATCGTAAGCTGGCAGCCTATGGTCATTTAGGCCGTGAAGACTTGGATGTTAAATGGGAAAAAACCGATAAGGTGGAAGATTTGAAAGCCGCTGTGGCTGCAGGATAAAAAACTCAACTTCAAAGAGAGCGGCTAAAATTTAGCTTGCTCTCTTTTCTTTTGCTTGCAGAATTTGTATACTAAATAAAAGAATAAAAAGAAGGGGGGCACATCGGATGCAAAAAGAAACAATATGTTTGGAAGGTGTGGTGGAATATGTCACTTTTCAAAATCCTGATAATGGGTTTTGTGTGTTGCATTTAGCTTGTGATGACGGCGAAGAAGTGAATGTGGTTGGCACGCTGGCAGCCTGTGCCCCCGGCGAAAGATTGGCTTTGAGGGGAAGATATATAAACCACAAGGAATACGGCAGGCAGTTTGAGGCTTTCGGATGTGAATATATCATGCCCAGCACTACAGAAGATATCGAAAAATATCTTGCCAGTGGCGCAGTTCCGGGAATAGGCCCGGTGACGGCAAGCAGGATTGTGAAGGAGTTCGGGGAAGAATCGCTGGAGATACTAGCACAAAGGCCGGAGAGGCTTGCGACAGTGAAAGGCTTGAGCCTGCAAAAAGCAAAAGAAGCGCATAGGCATTTTTTGGAAGTGTTTCATGTGCGTGAAGCAGTGGTATCGCTGGCAAAAGTGGGGCTGTCGGCGGCAGAAGCCATTGCAGTGTATAGACATTTTGGCAAGTTGACCATGGATGTTATCACTAAAAATCCATATCAGCTGTGCGGAACACCGTTGTATTTACCGTTTGCCAAGGCAGACGCCATAGCGCAAACATTGTCAGACACACCGGATAATGCTTTGCGTACACGTGCGGCAATTGTGTATACCCTTCGTCATAACATGCAGAACGGACACACATGTGTACCAAAAGGAAAATTAACAGCCACGGTGTCACAGTTTTTTTCTGTTGAGGAAGAAACTGTGGCTTTGGAAATAGAAAAAGTGTGCCAGACAGAGGATATACACACGGCAAATTATGATGGGGTAGAATATATATATCTGGCACAGCCCTTCAGGGCAGAGTTTATGGCGGCGCTGCGAATACGCTCTATTGTGGGTATGCCTGCGCCACCACCGGGGAAAATCAAAGCACAGATAAAAAACCATGAGCGTGTAAAAGGAATGCGGTTTGCGCCATTGCAAGTGGAAGCGATAAACCAAGCAATGTCAAACGGTGCTATGGTTATCACAGGTGGGCCGGGCACGGGCAAAACAACCACAGTGAATGCTATTATCGCATTGTTTGAAGCCCAGGCAGAAAGGGTGCTTTTAGCCGCGCCCACAGGAAAAGCAGCAAAAAGAATGAGCGAGCTGTGTGGACGAAGTGCCAGTACCATCCACAGGATGCTGGGTGTGGAGTTTCGTGAAGGTGACGAGGTGCCGCGCTTTAAATATAACGAAAAAAACCTACTGAGATGCGATGTGCTTATTGTGGACGAGATGAGCATGGTGGATGCATTTTTGTTTGAAAGTTTATTGGCGGCGCTACGCTCGGGATGCAGGCTGGTGATGGTGGGTGATATAGATCAGCTGCCAAGTGTGGGCCCGGGAAATGTGCTGCGTGGCATTATAGATTCGGGAGTTGTGCCGGTGGTGGAACTGAAAGAGGTGTTTCGTCAGGCAGAAGAAAGCCTGATAGTGAAAAACGCTCACCGTATAGTAAATGGTAAGTTACCACAAAAAGGCACAAAGGAAGACGATTACTTCTTTTTACGTGCGGCAGGCAGTGCATGCCGTCATGTCGTTTGTGAGCTGGCCTCAGAGCGTCTGCCGCGCAGCTATGGCTTTGACCCGTTTACAGACATACAGGTGCTGTGCCCGACGCGTAAGGGGCCTCTAGGCACAGAAGAGTTGAACACAAGGCTTCAGCAACTGTTGAATCCACCAAATGAGCAAAAACCCGAGATACGGGTGATGGATAGGATATTCCGTGTTGGTGACAAGGTGATGCAGACGAAAAACGACTATGATGTGCCATATATTCGCTTGGATGGCGAGGTGGGTAGTGGCGCGTTTAACGGAGAAATTGGCATTATAGAAAAAATCAACAAGACAGCAGGTAGCATGACTGTGCTTTGTGATGAGCGCCGTATTGAATATTCACAAGAACACATTGGCAAACTGGAAATTGCATACGCCGTCACAATCCACAAAAGCCAAGGTAGTGAGTTTGAAGCGGTGATTATACCGTTAAGTGAAGTGCCAAAACAATTGCAGTATCGTAATTTGTTATACACAGGTGTGACAAGAGCAAAAAAACTGTGTGTGTTGGTGGGTGAAGAACGTGTACTGGAGCAAATGGTGAAAGCGGGCCGAAAAAACAGACGATATTCGTGTTTTTCAGACTTTTTACAGGATGATGAGCTGCTATGAGTAAGAAAATCGGAGCGTTTTTGTTGGATGTGTTTTTTCCGAAACGGTGTTTATGGTGTGATGAAGTGTATGGGTTTTCTGCGCCTAAATGCAGTTGTGAAAATATCATCGATGAACTGCGGATTTCAGGCGGTATACAAGTGCCGGAGCATCTTGATAGGGTATGGGCGAGTTTTAAGTATGAGCCGCCGGTAAAAACAGTGATACATAGATTAAAGTTTCAAGACGAAAATGACTTGGCCGAGCCTTTAGGTGAAGTGCTTGCCGAAACCTTTTTCAAGTGCTGTGAAAAAGAAGATTATGACATGATAATAGCAGTACCGCTATCGGATAAATCTTTTAGAAAACGTGGATATAACCAAAGTTATCTACTGGCAAAAGAGCTGTCTAAGAAGGCAGGCGTACCCACGGAAAAAGTGCTACACAAAGTGATGGAAACCCCGGCGCAAAGCTCGCTAAACAGAAAAGAGCGCCTGTCCAATGTGGAAGGCGCTTATGAAGCAGAAGGCAAACACGTTAAGGGTAAACGTATTTTGCTGATAGATGATGTATACACCACGGGCTCTACGCTGAACGAATGCGCAAAAGCTCTGCGCTTAGCGGGAGCGATTATGTGCGACGCGCTGGTGTTGTCGCAGGCGCAGTTCCACGTTGATTAGATTAACTCAATCGTAATTCGATAGCCTCAATCAGTGTCTCGATAGCCTTTATACGTGCATAGCGTTTGTTTTGGCTTTCTATTATCACCCACGGTGCAAAATCGGTGCTGGTAAGCCGAATCATATCATTGACGGCTTCTTCGTATTCTGGCCATTTTTCACGGTTGCGCCAGTCTTCGTCGGTTAGTTTCCACTGTTTTTCGGGTGTGTTTTTACGGCTTTCAAATCGGCGCAGTTGCTCGTCTTTGTCTATATGTATCCAATATTTCAAGATGATGGCGCCCCAGTCGTGCATTTGGGATTCAAATTCGTTTATTTCACGGTATGCACGTTGCCATTCTTCTTTTGTGGCAAAGCCTTCTATGCGCTCCACCATAACACGACCATACCATGTGCGGTCAAAAATGGCGATGTGACCGTCTTTTGGAATGTGGCTCCAAAACCGCCAAAGGTAATGCCTGTTTTTTTCGGGTGGAGTAGGTGCAGCTATGGGAATAACATCATATCCTCTTGGGTCGAGGCCGGCGGCAACTCGTCTGATGTTTCCGCCTTTACCGGCGGCGTCCCAGCCTTCATAGGCAATGACGATGGGTATTTTTTGCAGATAAACTAAGTTGTGCAAGTCTTTCAGCTTTTTTTGTCCTGCTTTTAGACGTTTTTTGTACTCGTCATCGGACATGGTTTGCGAAAGTGAAATTTCACTAAGTTTTGATTTTTGTACTAAAGTGAATTTTTCACCGGATGTTACTTTCATATCTTTTGTGTTTTTTGCGTCGGATTTTGACTGTTTTTTATCCAGCGAAAGGCTGATTTTGCTTATAATCACACGGTAAATTTCGGCAAGGCAGGCGCGCCTGTCGTGTGCCGCTACAACATGCCAAGCGGCATGAGGTGTGTTTGTTTCATTCAGCATTTCATCGTATGTCGACAGATATTTTTTGTAGTTTTTATTTTTCTTATAGTCTTCTTTGTTTACGCGCCATGCAGTGGATTTGTCTTTTTTTAGGGCGTTCATCCGCTTTTTTTGTTCCTTTTGACTGATGTGTAAAAAGAACTTTATGATTAAAGCACCGTCTTCGGAAAGTTGGCGCTCAAACGTGTTGATTTCCTTCATGCGGACAGCGGCATCTCTTTTTGACATTTCCTTGTTTACAACAGCACTGCTCACTTCGGGATACCAGCTGCGGTCATACAAAGTGAAAAGACCTTTTTCGGGAATGGTTTGCCAATGCCGCCACAAAAATGGCTTGCGCTTTTCCTCTGCAGTGGGTGCAAGAGTGCTTTTACTTGTGAAATTACGTGGATCTAAAGCTAAAATCACGTCACTAAGTACGCTGCCTTTGCCGGCTGTGCTAAAACCTTCAAACAAAATCATGACAGGTAGTCCGATGTCTTTTACCTTGTGTTGCAAAACAGACAATTCTTCTCGCAACGGTTTGATATCTCGCTTATAGGTTTCTTTGTCCATAGATACATCAAGACATATGTTTTCTAGCATGATTTACCTCCGAGAATGAGTATAGCTACTGCGAAAATGGAGTTTCGATAAAAAAACAACAGCACATCTTTGATTGTTATGTACGCATAGTGTATCATATTTAAGAAAGTGAGACTATCGGCAAAATGCATGGTATCGAAAATATAATTTGTATGTTTTGTCTGATTATCAACGAAAAATAAATTTTATTTATTAAAAATACTAATTTAGGTTGAATTTATATTGAAAATCGGCTATAATAACTTTTGATTTTGATTTTAAATCTTTCGCTTAAGTAAACAGAGTACAAGGAGGCCTTTTGTATGTTGCAAGCTAATGTTGGAAATT
>CAYJIC010000109.1:0-5375 GCA_964370155.1 uncultured Oscillospiraceae bacterium | reverse complement strand
TAAACGCACAAAAAAAGACAGGAGCAAATCTCTTGCCGGTAGACAGTGAACACAGTGCTATTTTTCAGTGTTTGCAGGACGAACACTCGGCAAAAACTTTGAAAAAAATATATCTTACAGCGTCGGGTGGACCATTTTATGGCAAAAAAACAGACCAGCTTTTGCATGTGACGAAAAAAGAAGCTTTAAAGCATCCAAACTGGGTGATGGGCCAAAAAATCACCATAGATTCCGCTAGCATGATGAACAAGGGCCTTGAGTTTATTGAAGCGATGTGGCTGTTTTCTTTACCTCCACAGCAAATTGAAATAGTAGTGCAAAGGCAAAGTGTTATCCATTCTATGGTGCAGTTTGTGGATAATTCCGTGTTGGCACAGCTGGGCACGCCTGATATGAGGTTGCCTATTCAGTATGCGCTAACATGGCCGCAAAGGATAGAATGCCCGGCGCCTGAGCTGGATTTTACAGCTATCACACAGCTTGATTTTGGTGTGCCGGACGAAGAAACGTTTAGATGTTTGAGAGCGGCCAGAATAGCGGCCGAAAAAGGCGGCTTGGCGCCTTGCGCGGCAAACGGAGCAAACGAAGAAGCAGTGGATTTATTCTTGAAAGATAAAATCAAGTTTTTAGATATAGGCCGATTGGTGGAAGGCTGTGTTCTCAGCGAGAGCTATGCCGGAGAATATACATTACAAGATGTGTATGAGTGCGATGAAAAAGCACGTCGGTATGTGCGAGAAAATGTATAAAATAGAAATACGGAGAAAAAATATATATGTCGACTGTGATCATGATTGTTGCAGCTGTTTTGGTGTTTGGCAGTGTGGTGTTTATACATGAGTTAGGCCATTTCGTTGCAGCAAAACTTTGCAAAATCAAAGTACTGGAATTTGCCATTGGTATGGGACCTGCCGTTTTCAAAAAGCAGATAGGCGAAACACTATATGCCATCCGTCTTTTTTGGGTAGGTGGATACGTGGCAATGGAAGGCGAATATGAAGAATCTGCAACCGATAGCGAACGCAGCTTTCAAAATGCACCCATTTACAAGCGATTGATTGTGATGCTTAGTGGTGTTTTTATGAACTTTGTGCTGGGGTTTGTAGCGGTGGTGATTGTGATAGCGGCAGGAGACGGGTATATCGCCAGCCGCACTGTGGCCGAGGTGAGTGTGCCCAGCACAGGCCTTCAGGCAGGGGATGTGATAGAAAAAGTAAACGGAAGGCAGATGTTTACCTTTTCAGACATGGATTATGAGTTTTTACGTACCCAGAACGGTACACTTGATTTGCAAGTACAGCGCGGCGACGAAGAAATTTTGCTAAATGATATAGAGTTTGAAGTGGTTACTGCCACCGATTCCGAAACCGGCGAAGTGATTATAAATGAAAGTACGGGCGAGCCGTATGAGTATTTGGATAAAGGGTTTAAAGTATGGGCCGAGGAAAAAACAGTTATTAATGTGATAAGTGAAGGTTTCAACACGGTTTTATCGTATGCACGTGTGATTTATCTTACATTGATTGATCTTATAGCCGGTAGAGTGCCGATAAATCAGTTGTCGGGGCCGGTGGGGATTGTAAGCGAAATAGGCAAAGCCACCGCCTTGGGATGGATTCCGGTGGTTCAGCTGCTTAGCCTTATTTCGATAAACCTAGGCGTGATGAATTTGCTACCGTTACCGGTGCTAGACGGTGGACGTGTGGTATTGCTGGCGATAGAAGCTGTGCGTAAAAAACCACTACCTCAAAAATACGAAACAGTTGTCAATGTTATAGGCATAGCGCTTTTACTGGGGCTAATGCTGTTTGTATCATTTTTTGATATTCAGCGTATATTTACATAGAAAACGCTTTTGTGACGTGCTTACAAACAGGCAAGAAAGGATGCAACATGCGAAGACATACCCGTAAAGTGAAGATAGGGGATGTATTTATTGGTGGCGATGCGCCCGTAGTGGTGCAAAGTATGCTGAGTTGTCCCGTTGATGATGTGGCGGCGAATGTGCGCCAAGCGAAGGCGCTGCAAGATGCAGGGTGCGGTATTATACGAGTGACTGTGCCACATATAGACAACGTGCCGCTGATAAATGCGATAAAAAAAGAAGTGAGTATTCCGCTGGTGGCGGATATTCATTTTGATTACCGTATTGCTATTGCGTGTGTTGAAGCCGGAGTAGATAAAATCAGGCTGAATCCGGGTAACATCGGTGGCAAAGACAGGGTAAAAAGTGTAGTAACAGCATGTAAAGAGTATGGTGTGCCTATTCGTATAGGCGTAAATGGTGGAAGTCTTGAAAAGGATTTGTTGGAAAAGTACGGCGGGCCTGTATCAGAAGCACTGGTTGAAAGTGTGTTGGGGCATGTGCGCCTTTTGGAAGAAGAAAACTTTACAGATATTGTGTTGTCGTTGAAATCAAGTCATGTGCCAACCATGGTGCAGGCATATAGGCAGCTGGCAGAAAAGTGTGACTATCCATTACATCTGGGTGTGACAGAGGCCGGAACATGGCGCGTAGGCCTTGTGAAAAATGCCATGGGCATAGGTGCATTGCTGTTAGATGGTATAGGAGACACATTACGGGTATCGCTTACAGCTGAGGTGGAAAAAGAGGTTCAGGCGGGGTATGACATTCTTCGTGCGGCAGGACATTTTGTGCCGGGTCCCGAGGTGATCAGCTGCCCTACATGTGGGCGGACTGTCATTCCGGTTGCCGAAGTTGCACAGCAAGTGCAAGAGCGCCTGCAAGGGTGTAAAAAATCCTTAAAAGTGGCGGTAATGGGCTGTGTGGTAAACGGTATTGGCGAAGGAAAACAAGCAGATATCGGAATTGCAGGCGGCAAGGACAGCGCAGTACTTTTTGTGAAGGGTGAAAAAGTACGAACTTTATATGGCGATTATGTAGAGCAGCTTTTGGCGGAAATTGAAAAAATGTAAACTATTTTTAAAAGATATACAGTGATAACATCATAAGAACTTGAAATAGATCGAATTCAAAATCAAAAAACAACAATGCGGCGACGGTTTTATCACGTCGGCGTTTTTGCGGTGTGAAATAAGGAGGGGTGGCTATGTCGGTGATGCTGGGCGAGTTATGTCCTGAAATTATGAATGATGCACGCCTTACTGCAGAGCAAAGAACATTGCCGATAGAAAGGGCAACCTATAACGAGGAATCTGCAATAGTGCGCCTTATTTGCAAGGCGAATGCTCCATTATCCAGTAGTGAGCGCATTACAATTGTCGATGTGTTGAAAAATTATTTTCCTCAGTGCAAGTTGTTTTTAGGGGCTAGTTTTCCGTTTGATGGCCTTACAAAAGAAAACCTGATTTATGTGATTGAGGAGATTCAAGACGAAGGACTGCCACTGGTACATTATTTTTCGGATGCGATAATCAAAATAGAAAACGATAAAATTTTCATAGAAGTGTTTCATGGAACATCCATGCTGGAAAACATGGGGTTTTGCGAAAAGCTGGAAGGTTGTCTTTTTGATAAAACAGGAAAGCGCGTGTCAGTGGATTTACACATTTCGGAAGAAAGCCGTAAAGAAATTGCAAAAAAACAAGAAGAAATAGACCAAAGACCGGTAGACAATACAATAAAAAAACCCAGAGGTAAGGCTATAAAGATACCTAAAAAGAGCGGACTTGAGACGCAAGATGATTTGGCCGAAAATATGTTGGGTGCATATTTTTCACCGTCTCAGTTTGATGCGCTTTCAGAGCTACATGAAGCTAGTGGTAAGTGTGTGGTATGGGGGGAAGTGTTTGCAACTGCGAAGCGAGAGTTTCCAAGGATGCACATTCGTACTGCGTGTATCACCGATGGTGAAGGCTCAATAATGCTTAAGCTGAACAACTATCCGGGCGAGCTAACAGGTAAATGGGACGAAATAAAATCCGGAGATACGTTGATTGTTCGCGGAGAATGTACGTATGACAGATATGAAAGAGATATTACATTAAAACCGCTTGACATAATGCGGGTGCAAAAAAAGAAAAAAGTTGATACGGCAGAAGAAAAGCGTATAGAACTACATCTACACACAAAGCTTTCCAGCATGGATGGCTTGTGTGATGTGAAAAAAGTGATAGAGACAGCAGCAGCTATGGGTCATAGTGCAGTGGCTATTACTGATCATGGAGTGGTTCAGGCCTATCCGGAAGCTATGTTGGCTTGTGATGCCGTACGCAAAAGTAACCCTGATTTCAAGGTGCTGTATGGGTGCGAGGCATATTTTGTGGACGATGCTGTGCCGGTGGTGAAGGGAGATACCACAGGGCAGATAGCAAAAACTGAGTTTGTGGTATTTGATATAGAGACAACAGGACTGTCACCACAAGGAGATGTGATGACGGAAATTGGCGCTGTGGTGATAAAAGATGGAGAAATCACAGAGGAATTTCAGACGTTTGTAAACCCACAAAGGCCAATAAGTGCAAAAATCACGCAGATCACCGGTATCACAGACGATATGGTGAAAGACGCGCCAAGTGAGGCAGAGGCGCTGGCGAAGTTTTTTGAGTTCGTGGCAGGGCGCGTTCTGATTGCCCACAACGGGCATGATTTTGATATGCTGTTTATTCGGCAAGCAGCACTAAGATGCGGGAATTCTGCAAACATGACATGTATTGACACATTGCCGCTGGCACAAGCGCTTTATTTAGGTATGCGCAGTTATCGGCTGGATGCAGTGGCAAAGCATGTGGGTGTGCCGTCGTTTAGGCATCATAGGGCGAATGACGATGCACGCGCCACAGCACAGATATTCCAAAACATGATGGAGGCTTTGCGTGAGCGAGGCGTGGAAAATATTGAAGACATAAACACAGGCCTTGGCAGTAAACGTGCTCTGAGCCGTCGAAACACTCATATCACGCTGCTTGTGAAAGACAGCATAGGCCTAAAAAACATGTATCGTATCATATCAAGCAGCCATATTGATAATTTCGCTACGGGAAAAAGTGCGGGACCACGTGTGCCGCGCAGTCTTTTGAACCGATACCGCGAAGGGATTTTGGTGGGCTCGGCATGTGAAGCGGGCGAGTTATATCGTGCAGTGCTGGACGGAAAGCCCGAAGAGGAGCTTGTGAAAATAGCAAGTTATTATGACTATTTGGAAATTATGCCACACGGCAACAATTCATTTTTGGTGCGTGATGGACGGGTGGATGATGAAGAGGCACTTTCGGAGATAAACCGCACGATTTTGCGTGTTGGTAAGCTGTGTCAAAAGCCGGTGGTGGCTACCGGAGATGTGCATTTTTTAAATAAAGAAGAGGCTATATTCAGGGCTATATTGCAGGCAGGTAAAGGGGTTGCGGATGCAGACAATCAAGCACCGCTTTATTATCGAACCACCGACGAAATG
>CAYJIC010000108.1:0-5484 GCA_964370155.1 uncultured Oscillospiraceae bacterium | reverse complement strand
TGGACGCCCTTGCCGCCATGGTACCGAACGTGATTATCTGCGCCACATGGTCTGCACCATATTTTCGAATGACATAGTCTATCACTTCGCCACGGCGCTCATAGCAAAAATCAATATCAAAGTCAGGCATGGAGATACGCTCGGGGTTTAAAAACCTTTCAAACAACAAGTTGTATTTCAGCGGGTCTATGCCTGTGATACCCATGCAGTATGCGGCAATGCTACCAGCGCCGCTACCACGGCCCGGGCCTACCGGAATTCCTTTACTTTTTGCATAGGCAATAAAATCTGCCACAATCAAAAAGTAGTTTGTGTATCCCATTTTACTTATGACGGATATCTCGTATTCAAGGCGCTCACGTACATCTTTGGCAGGCGATGTGCCGTAATGTTTCTCCATGCCTTCTTCACATAGCCTGCGGAAATATTCTTCGTTATCTTCGCCGTTTGGCGCAGAAAATGCCGGAAGCTTTGTTATACCGAATTCATACGCAAACTGACACCTCTGTGCTATCTTTGCGGTGTTTTCACACGCGCTTGGCACTGCTGAAAACAAATCATACATCTCGTCTGTGGTTTTCACATAAAACTCGTCTGTTTCAAACTCCATCTTATCAGGGTCATCCACAGTTTTTCCTGTTTGTATGCAAATCAAAATCCCCTGTGTTTTTGCATCTTCACGGCGAAGATAGTGCGAGTCGTTTGTGGCGACAAGGCCTATACCCGTTTCTTCAGCCAACTTTATAAGACCCGGTAACACCGAGCGCTGCTCGGCCAAGCCGTGGTCCTGTATTTCTATATAGTAGTCGTCTTCTCCAAACACATCTTTATACCACATCGCTGTTTCTTTGGCACGCTCATAGTCGCCCGAAAGCAGCGCTTGTGGGATTTCGCCCGCTAAACACGCAGACAAACAAATAAGCCCCTCGCTGTGGGCTTTTAGTAGTTCCTTATCTACGCGTGGTTTTGAATAAAAGCCCTCGGTGAACCCAAGGCTTACCATTTTTGTAAGGTTCTGATATCCTGTTTCATTTTTACACAAAAGTACAAGGTGATGATTTTTATCAATATGGCTTACTTTGTCGTGACGGCCACGGGTTGCTACATATACCTCGCACCCAATGACAGGGTGTATCCCCTCTTTTTGGGCCGCCTTAAAAAAATCCACACAACCATACATAACGCCATGGTCGGTGATTGCCACAGAACTTTGTCCACATTCTTTTACGCGCGCCATCAATCTATCGATGCGACATGCACCGTCTAAAAGGCTGTATTCAGTATGCAAATGTAGATGCACAAACTCTTTTGCCATAATAAATATGCCTACCTTTAAGATTGTTATAACGCTGGTTTTACATTAATATCTATTCTTTATGCATGGCAGACTTAAGTGTAGCGGCTTTATCCACCAGCTTTCTGTATCTATGACTTAGCCCGCTTTTACTTACCGGTACATCGCTTTGTAATGCAAGCTCGGCCAAAGAATAGTCAGGGTACTCTCGCCTTAATTTTGCCGCCTGGCGTAGCGGCTCACTCATTGTTTCAAGCACACCGCTTTCCTCTAAAAACTCAATAGCATTAAGTATTTTTTGGGTGGCGGCCACTGTTTTGTCAATGTTTGCTGTCTCGCAGTTTGTTATTCTATTGGCTTTATTCCTAAAGTCTTTGAATATTTTTAAGTTTATTATTTCAAGCGCGGCGTTCTGCGCTCCCATAGTGGTCAGCATGTCTTCTATTTGCTCACTAGCTTTAAAATATACAACATTACGTCCTTTACGGGTTGCATGGCCGGGCGTGAATCCACGTGCTTGTAACAGGCTTAAAAAATCTTGTACCAGCGAATATCTTGGAGATACAAACTCCAAAACATACCCCTTGCTAGGATCGCCAATAACACCACTACATAAAAAAGCCACAGACAAAAACGACGAAAAGCATCTACTGCAAATAAAATTTTCTTCTCTTATTCGCAAAGATGGTTCCTGGCCTGTGTGTGAAAACATCGCAAGGGTTTTCTCTGCTTCAAACGGATCTTTCACCGAAAACTCATAGCTGTTTTTAGCGCTTTTACGTACATACACCTGACCTTTTATACCGGATTCTGCATAGAGTGCCTTTATACGATTTGCTATATATGCTTGCTCTGTATGTATCACCACGCCATTTGTATCAAATTGCTTTGAAAAACATGCCGCACCATAGCATGCCGCAGACACACAACAAGGCCTAGTTATGTCGCTTTTTACTATTTCTTTTTTCACTGTTTGTGAAAAACTCATATTAAATTTACTCCCAAGGTATATTGCCACAGTCCATCACACGAATTTCTTTTTCCATGCGATATCCTGTTTTTTCAGCCACAATGCGTACCACCTCATCGGCCAGCTGCAACACATCCCTGCAAGTGGCATTGCCGTAATTAACAATAAATCCGCTGTGTTTCTCGCTTATGGCGGCGTCCCCTACACGAAATCCTTTCAGGCCACTTTGATCGATAAGGGCGGCGGCAAACGCACCCGGTGGACGCTTAAACGCACTTCCTGCACTGGGCATCTGCCACGGCTGTTTTTCCTTGCGGCGATTCATGTAAAACTGCATGGTGTCCATAATTTCTTTGGGATCTGCTTTTTTTAGCGCAAGCTTTGCAGATAAAATACACCAAGAACGTGACTGAAAAATAGAAGTGCGGTATTCCATGTCCAGTTCTTTTATAGGCAAGAATATTTCTTTTTGGTTGTCGTTCAGCGAGATCACATGGCTTATCACCTGGCAAATCTCGCCACCAAAAGCGCCGGCGTTCATATAAATAGCACCGCCAACACTGCCCGGAATACCATAAGCAAACTCAAGGCCTGACAAGCCTTCTTCTGCCGCCGCAAGACACAGCTTTGCTAAATCCACACCTGCACCTACGGTAATTTGATTGTCTTCAATAACAAGCTCTTGCAAATATCCTGTGTGCAATATCATGCCGTTATAGCCATCATCCGAAAAAAGCACATTAGAACCTTTTCCTAAAATGCAATATGGCACACTGTATTCTTTTGCAAGAGATATGGCTTTTTCAACTTCGCTCACAGTATGTGGCATGCAAAAAACAGCCGCCGGCCCACCGATTTTAAACGTAGTGAACCGACGCAAATCTTCCATCTGCGTAAATTTTATTTTTTCCTTTGTTAACGATCCGACAAGAGAATTTATGGCTGTAGACATTCGATATCCTTTTTAGTGAAATTTTAATGCTTAAATAATAATTAAAGAGGAAGATTTATCCTATTAACTATATCTTTTTTATGTAGCGCAAGTTCTTGCCACAGACGCTGTGCAGACGAGTTTATCACCAGCTCCTGCGGGAAGTTTATGTCGTCCAGCATACAAAGCACATCCTCCACGCAATACATCTGGAAAGTAGAATGAGCGTCACTGTTCACGGCCACTTTTGTGCCATTTTTCATACATGCAAGCGCTAATTTTTTGAGATTCCCTTCATTGCCGGGACGCGCAACAGAAGAGCCCGCATTAAGCTCCACCACTTTATTGTTATCCCTAAAAGCTTTTGTCACAACATCATAATCATACAAAAACTCTTCCATCTCCGAATGACCAATCATATCTACATAAGGGTTTTTAGCAACTTTCAACCACATTTCCGTGGTGCTTTCATAGTCAAGATCATCTCTTAGCAATATATCATGTATTGAAACTATCAACCAGTCTATTTGTGTTAAGAATTTTTTTGGAACTTCCAGTGTACCGTCTGCATCCAGTACATCGGCTTCTAGACCTTTAAGTATCATAAATCCATCTTCGTCCAAGTCTGGCTGTCTTAAAAAATTTATAAAGTAGATCCAGTCCATAGCACCAGGCATCATTGGTGCATGATCTGTGATGGCAAGTGCTGTATAGTTCATTTTTTTCGCCTGAGAAATCATCTCACCCATAGTGGATAAAGCGTGGCCCGAGGCGATGGTATGGCTGTGCATATCTGCTATTAAATTCATATAATACCATTATTTCCTTTAGATTTTGTCAATAGACTGATGTATTTCTTCGCTGATATCATCTTTTAATCCCAGTTGGTTTAAAAGCTCTTTAGCCGCGTTATAGCCCATGGTTTTTTGACGATTATTAATTGCGGCGATTTCCATAATAACGGCCAAGTTGCGGCCGGGCATAACCGGAATAAGCAACAGCGGTATCTCAAGACCTAAGATATTCATTGTGTTGTTTTCAATACCGGTACGGTTATAGTTTTTGTGTTTATCCCAAGTTTCCAGCTCTACCACAAGATCAATCTTCTCGCTGGGTTTTACAGCACCTGCGCCGAAAATACGCGCTACGTTGATGATACCTATGCCACGTAGCTCAATGAAGTGTCGAATATTTTCAGGCGACTGCCCCACAATTGTACGGTTGGAAACACGGCGTAGTTCCACTGCATCGTCGGCAATAAGTCGATGTCCACGCTTTAGTAGCTCCACTGCTGTTTCGCTTTTACCCACGCCACTTTCACCCAGAATCAATATGCCTTCGCCATATACCTCCACCAAAACACCATGGCGGGTAAGGCGAGGTGCCAAATCCACGCTAAGTAGCGAGATAAGCGCACTCATAAACTCTGATGTTGGCTCCTCTGTAGTAAGCACCGGCACCGAATATTGCTTTGCAAACTCGATAATTATATCCAAAGGCTCGCTACCACGTGTAAGCACAACAGTAGGTGGTTTTGTTTTAAACAGTTCATGAATACTGTTTTTTCTTTCTTCATCAGGTAAACCGCTCAAATAGCCCATTTCGGCACGTCCCAATATCTGAATACGGTTTGGTTCATAATACTTTCCGTATCCGCTTAGTAAAAGACCCGGCCTGTTTACATCAGATGTTTCTATCATGATATTTTCAAGTGCTTGTGGCGCAAATGTAATACCCATATTTAATGTTTTTGCAATCTTGCTTAACGAAACTGAAAACTGTGCCATATAATCCACCTTTCATTTCCCAAAAAAGCTGTATTTCATCCGATTACCTTCATAAACAAATATACCTGTATTTATAATTATAGCGTATTATCCGCTCAATTTCAAACCGAAAATCATATTTAGCAAAATAAAAAAAGCGGCAGGAAATATTCCCTACCACCGATAATAAAGCCAAAATATCAATAAACCTTACTTGCTTTCTAAGTTTTCAAGGCGTTCAATCACTGTTTTATATCCACCCGAGCCATATTGAATGCACCGGTTTATCCGACTGATAGTGGCTGTGCTGATGTCTACTTCTTTTACAATGGTCTCATACGTGGCACCGGAAAGCAACATTTCAGCCGCCTGCATACGCTGAACCATGTCTGCCAACTCTTTCATAGTACAAATATCCTCAAAAAAAGAATAACATTCTTCCGTTGTTTTAAGGCTCAATATTCCTTTAAACAGCTTATCTGTATGCTCGCTATGTTTATACACTTTTTCTGCCATGAGTACC
>CAYJIC010000107.1:0-5552 GCA_964370155.1 uncultured Oscillospiraceae bacterium | reverse complement strand
CAAGATGAAGTGGTGTACATCACCGAAAGTATAGGCAAACACATAAAAGATGGAGCAAAACTGCAAGATCATGTGGTGCTTTACCGTATGAACGCCCAGTCAAGCGCCGTGGAAAATTATTTTGCGCGTGCAGGTATAGCGTATAAAATAATAGGTGGTCAGCGCTTTAACGACCGCATGGAAATAAGAGACATGCACGCATATATGAGCGTTGTTGCAAACGAAAAAGACGATTTACGCCTTAAACGGATTATAAACGTGCCGGCAAGAAAAATTGGCGCCGCCACCATAGAAAAAATAGCTGAAATTGCACAAGATCTGGATGTTCCGATGTTGAAAGTGATAGAAAAAGCAGAAGAATACCCGCAAATATCACGGGCGAAGGCGTCACTTTTGGCGTTTTATGATATTTATAGGCGTTTGGTGCAGGCTGAAAAAGAGATGGAAATGGCAGATTTCGTAAATGAAATTGCCAAAGTTAGCGGATACACCGCAATGCTGGAAGCATCGGGCGAAGAGGGTAAAACACGACTTGAGAATATCGGTCAGCTTGTTTCCAATGTTAAAACATATGCCGACATGCATGGTGACGACGCCACGCTTGAAGGATACCTTGAAGAAATTGCGCTGATTTCAGACATAGACAGCTATGATGAAAATGCCGATTATGTGGTGCTGATGACATTGCACTCAGCAAAAGGGCTCGAGTTTCCGTATGTTTACATGATAGGCATGGAGGAAGGTGTTTTCCCGGGCGAGCAAAGCAGGTTTAAAGAAGAAGAGGTGGAGGAAGAGCGCAGGCTGTGCTATGTGGGCATCACAAGGGCTGAAAAAGAGCTGGTGCTTAGTAGCGCTCAAACACGGATGCTTTATGGGCAAACAAGACGCAATGCACAAAGTAGGTTTTTGCAAGAAATAGATGAAAATCTTTTGAATGTCGAAACATCGCCACGCATTGCAGGTCAAGGGAACATGTTTGCCGGAAGTAGTAAATGGGGCGGTGCAGAAGGTGGCGGATACCTCAACAAAGAATACAACCGCTCTACCGGCACATATGTGCCAAAAGGACGCACCACCGACACTAACTTTCCGCCGGCAAGGGCAATGAGCAGGCCTACCACTGTGGCTGGTAGTGCCATGTCTCAACCGCAAGGCAAAGCAAGCTCGAAAACGGCACAGGCAACATATGCTGTGGGGGATGCTGTGGAGCATAAAGTGTTTGGAAAAGGTGTTGTGCAAAGTGTGTCGCCTGTGGCGGGAGACTGCATTGTGGAAATTGCATTCGAGGGTGTAGGCGTGAAGAAAACCATGGCAAACTATGCCCCGCTTACAAAACTGTGATATATAGACAAGTGAAATATTTGCAAAGAGGTAAAAGAGGTAAAGCGTATGAAAGTAGAACTGATTGCATATACTCAAAACCCTGAAATGGTGATAGCTACAGCTGCAAAGCTATGCTATTCCAAGGTGGGTGTGGCAGACTTACAAGAAAAAATGAGTGCAGAAGATGCCGCAAAGTTTGTGGAGATGCTGGCAGGGCTTGGGCATGAAAGCCCGATGGAGCATGCGGTGTTTACCTTTGCGATAGAAGGTGTAAGCCGCAGCTTGCTTGCGCAGATAACACGCCATAGGATAGCTTCTTTCAGCGTGCAAAGTCAGCGGTATGTGGAGCTGGACGAGTTTGAATATATAACACCTCCAAATATCACAGAAGACGAAAACACCCAAAAGCTTTTTGATAAGGCGATGGAAGACGAGGCGAAAATATACAGAGATCTTTCACAACAGCTGTTTGAAAAGCATAAAGAAGTCTATATTGAAAACGGAATGACAGAAAAACAGGCTACTCAAAAGGCCAAAAAGCAAGCAATAGAAGACGCGAGGTTTGTGCTTCCAAACGCTTGTACTACAAAGATGGTGGCAACATTCAACGCACGTAGCTTACATAACTTTTTTCGCTTGCGCTGTTGCGAGCGTGCCCAGTGGGAAATCCATCAGCTGGCAGATGAAATGCTTGTAAAAGTGAAAGAAGTGGCTCCTACACTGTTTATATCTTCAGGCCCTGCTTGTGCGAGTGGGCCATGTAGTGAAGGCAAAATGAGTTGTGGCAAGATGGACGAAGTGCGCAAAAAATATAAAAACTTAGTAAATACAGAAAAAGAAGGTGGCTGATGGGACGCTTTATAGTCATTGAAGGTCTTGATGGTAGCGGTAAAGACACCCAGGCAAAACTACTGGCAAAAACAGTTGAAAACACATACAAAAAAGATGTGAGGTTGCTTTCTTTTCCCGACTATGACAGCCCCGCCGCCATACCACTTAAAATGTACTTACAAGGCGAGTTTGGAACAAAGCCTGATGATGTGAATGCATACGCCGCCAGTGCATTTTTTGCAGTGGACAGGTATGCGTCTTATGCACAAACATGGGCTGAATATCACAATCAAGGCGGGGTTGTTTTGGCAAACAGGTACACAACAGCTAATGCTGTGCATCAGTGTGCAAAACTACCTGAAAGTCAATGGGATAGCTTTACAGATTGGCTTTTTGATTTTGAGTATGACAAAATTGGTTTGCCTGCGCCAGACATGGTGATTTTACTGGACGTACAACCTGATATTAGTCAAAATTTATTAAGTCAGCGGTATAAAGGCGACGAGAGTAAAAAAGATATTCATGAGCAAGATGTGGAATATTTGAGCCGATGCCGAAAAGCAGCACATTTTTGTGCACAGAGGTTTAAGTGGCAGGTGATATCATGTACAGAAAATGGAGAAATGCGCACAAAAGAAGATATTGCAAAAGAAGTGGAAAGTAAAACAGCAGAGGTGCTTAAATGACATTTCAAGAGGTGACTCCTCAAGACGGTAAGTGGGCAAGGCCGTTACTTGATGCGAACGGGTATAAAAGTTGTGAGTTTTCATTTGCAAATATCTATATGTGGAGTGAAACATTCAATACAAAAATTGCGCGGTTTAAAGATTTTGTTATAGCTCGTAGTGAGGCGGATAAACTTCTTTACTTATACCCGGCAGGAACGGGAGATGTGAAGGAAGCTATAGACGCTATTTTAGCTGATGCAAAAGAGCTGGGGCGTCCTGCAAAGCTTTATTCATTGACGCAAGAGGCGATGGAAGCCTTGAAAGAGCAATATCCAAACAAGTTTCATTTTGAAAAACCACGTGGTGAGGCAGATTATATTTATCTTTCAGAAGATCTTATAAACTTATCAGGTAAAAAATACCAAAAAAAACGCAACCACTGTTCGGCATTTGAGCGTGAGAATCCTGGCTGGGAGTTTCATGAAATCACAGCGGATAGCATTGAGGCTGTGTGTGAGTTTAACAAAAAATGGAGCCGTTTGGAAGACAACGAAGGCGATGCCGGAATCCGTCAGGAGTATAAGGCCATCAACTGCATGATTTGCGGGCAATATGATGAACTTGAGCTAAAAGGTGGATACATAACAGTGGGCGGCAAGATAGTAGCGTTTTCGTTTGGCAGTGTGCTTAGCGGCGATGTTTTTGTCACGCATGTGGAAAAAGCGCTTTATACTGTGAGGGGTGCATACCCAATGATAAACAGGGAAATGGCGCGACATTTTTGTAAAGATTACACCTACATAAACCGTGAAAATGACTTGGACGGTGAGGGTTTGCGCACTGCGAAATTGTCATATCATCCGGTGTTTTTGGAAGAAGAATATACGGCGGAGTGGATAGGAGACTAGCGTGATGCCCTATATGTTTCGTAAAGCTGAAAACAGCGACATTATCATGCTGACAGCCTTGTGGGAAGAAGTATTTTTAGACGATGCCGAATTTATAAGGGGCTGTATACAAAGCTTTGCAGGCATTGAAAATGTGTATGTGGCACAAACCAAAGAAAAAGAAATTGAAGCAATGATGATGGCGGTGCCGTGCTATTTGAACGAAAAAAAGGGCGTGTATTTATATGCTTTGGCTACGAAGAAAGAAGCCAGAGGAAAAGGCATAATGAGTAAGCTTATGGATTTTGCTGAAAAAGAGTATGAAAAAGATGGCGCTGTTTTTTCAGTACTTGTGCCGGCAGAGGCTGGACTTATTCCTTTTTATGAAAAACGTGGATATAATGACTTGATATTTTTGCGGTATATAGTGCAGGATGTATTTGAATCAAGTGGCATGAATAATGTATACACCCAGAAAATCGTTAGTATGGATGAGTTATATGCTTTGCGAAAAAAGTATGGCCAAACATTGTTTTTTACTTTTGGCAAGGAATCGTGCAAAATATTGGATGAAGACTTGAAATCTGAAAAAGTGATGGTTTTTGAGGAAGAGAAGAGCGAAAGTTACGGTGTGTGCATAAAGCATAATGATGAGATTTTGGTGCCGGAGATTTTTGCAAAAGATGACGCCTCGGCGCAGAGATTGCTGGGGCACATGGCCAAAGAAATGGATGCAAAAAAGGTGCATATAACCCTTTCGCAGAGCAGTAATATTTTTTATGGTCAGGGAAAAATTCATCCGTTTGCGCTTGCAATGTGGAAAAATGAAACTGAGCAAAATGCATATCTACGCTTTGCGATGGAAGATATAAAAGTGGGATTTTCACAAATGATGAATAGTTGACAAATATATAAAAAAAGAACATGATTATTGCATACAATAAAATTGTGCAAGGAAGGATGCTTTATGAAAACAGCGTATGTGTTTTTAGCAAATGGGTTTGAAGAGATAGAAGCTATTACGCCGATTGACATGATGCGCCGTGCCGACATAAACGTGGTTACGGTCGGTGTTGGCTCGAGAACTGTAACAGGTGCTCGTGGAGTGGTTGTCACAGCGGATATAGACGATGAAGGCTTTAAACTACCGCAAGAAGCAGACCTTGTGTTTCTGCCGGGTGGTGCAGGCGTTGTGAACTTGCAAAATAGCCAAACGGTGATAAAAGCTTTAAATGAAGCGGATAATAGAGGCCTATGGATAACCGCCATTTGCGCTGCACCTAAAATATTACATGCAAACGGACTACTGAGCGGAAAATCCGTCACGGCGTTTCCGGCAGTACAATCGGATTTAGTTGGCTGTACTGTGACAGGCAGTGCCGTGGAAATAGATGGTAAAATCATAACAGGGCGCAGTGCAGGCGTGGCGCTTGTGTTTGCAAAGGCTTTGGTGGAAGCTTTGCAAGGAACAGAAAAAACAGAAGAAGTATTTGCCCAGGTGTATCCCGAAATATAATACGGAATTAGCTAGCAAGGAAGGAAAAGAACATGATGGAAAGACCTACCCCAAGAATGGAAAGTTCAAATGAATCGAAAAAAACCGTGGTACGCAAGGCTCAAAAGCCCAGAGCAAGGGCTGCGGCATCTTCGGTAGCCGAGATTGATTACGATTATGAGCGCAGTGTACAGTTTGCAAACCGCGGGTGCCTTTTGATATTCACAGTGGTAATTGTCATAACAGCTATTGTGCTTTTGATAGGATTTTTCTTTGTCACAGGTGAGCTGGATGGAAGTAATTCAAGTGGTGATGCGCCGGTGGTGGTGGATATCCCCGCAGGCTCTA
>CAYJIC010000106.1:0-5658 GCA_964370155.1 uncultured Oscillospiraceae bacterium | reverse complement strand
CGAAAAACACAAGATCTTCCTCGTCCATATCGATTTTCACCGAAAAACCATGTGTAGACGCACTGCTTTGGTATGCCGCAGTTTCCCTGCGGTCGTTGCAATTTTCCACATACCTATCATATGTCACAGGATCATAAGTATATGTCCCGTTTACTTCCTCTTCCTCGCCTTCTGTTTCTTCTTCATCACCTAATGGCTGATATTCCTCCCACGTGACGCTCTCGCCTTCAAACAAATGTCCGTATTCTTCTATTTGTTCTGCATCAAGGCCTATGCCACGCATCAAAATATTCGCCCTGTCTGCTTCTCTCATCTCCGATATAGCGTCCATTGATACATATTCATCGTATGTGAAACCCAGCGGCACAAAGTTATCGTTTTCATAAATGGTAAACGGCCCGTCGGTTCTAATATACGTCCAGCCGTCTGTGCCTTCTTCCGCCTCAAAGTCTGAGGATTCCTCTGCCGGCATCAGTGTGTACTTCACCGATAAAAGACCACGCAGCGCATATTTTTCAAGTTCAGGCTTGGAAGACACATCACGTTTCACACCCATAAGAGGATAAAACTCCATTATAGATGTGTTTATGGTAGAGTTAAAAGTACGAATACTGCTCACATCCAGCCACAATCCCAAGTTATCATGGGCTTCATATGTGTCTATACGATAAAACTCGTCGTCATATGAAGGTAGGCTCACTTGCGCTGTACCCACCCATTGCTCGCTATAATAGTTTGCGTCATTATCCCACTGCGGAAATTTTCCCAGTGCTATGTGTATAATACCGTAAAATATCGAAAACCCTATCACTGCACTCAGCAGCATTGTTCCCAGTTTTTTCTTGTTTTTGGAAGAATGTACAATAAAAACAAAGATAAGTATGGCAAGTATCGCTGTGAACACCGTCAACCAAAACTTCATCTGGTCACCGGCAAGGCCTATAGACCACACGCCCTCTTCGTCTTTTTTAGGAAGCACGCCCAAAATAGCATACAGCGCCGTTATTACCAGCACTGTGCGGCTACCACTGCGGATATCTATGTCTTTATCTTCCAGCGCATTCACAGTCATCAGCGCCGCTATAAGCAGCGGCATATAGTACCACCTGGCGTAGTAGCTGGCATTAAAAGCATAAAACGTGGAGTTCAAAATCGGTACAAGCGCCATGATAAGGCAGATAAACATAATTATTTTTGGTGCTGTGCCTTTTCTTGCTTTTGAATAGGCAAACACTCCCGACATTCCCACTATGGGCATAAAAAAGCTCATTGACGTCCATTTTATCACGCCTTCGGTAAAAATATTCGGCATGTATGGTGGGTCAGGCGGCAAAAACATGGACGATAAGATGTTGAAATACTGCTGTACTTCCCCATACATGATAAGTGAAAATCCTGAGGCAAAGTTGTCTGTGCGTGGGTTTCCTATCAGGTTGTAAAAGCTGGGCAAAGCAAGTATCATACCAAGGCCTACCCCAAGCAAAGCCTCGAACGCAAGCAGGCTAAACCCTTTTATCGTGATGGTATACTCCTTGCAAGCCAGCTTTACAAAAAAGTAGATAAACAAAAATACCACGTTGCCTATAAAGAAAAAGTAGCTGTTTATCAACGCTATGCCTACAAAAAACGCAAAAGCACCCCTGCGCTTAGTATACATAAACTCGTCCAGCGACCACAAAACAAGCGGAAAAATCGCCACCGGATCCAGCATATGATTGAAAAAGATGTTGTATATATTAAACCCACAAAATGTATATACTAAACTGCAAATAACCACCATCTTGCTTGTTTTTGCATACCGTTGTAAAAACAATGCACTGGCCGCTGCAATGCAGGCAAACTTCAAAATAAACAAAGGCACCATAGCAAACGGCATAAACCTTGCCGGAACGAACAAACTAAGCCATAAAAATGGCGAACCCAAGTTGTAAAACGCATACCCCGCCACCACCGACGAGCCAAGGTCTGTCGCCCAGCTCCACGTACCGCCGTCTGCCGACTTCAAAAACCCGTTTACATATTGGTAAAATGGAATTTGTTGCTCGTTAAAGTCGCCACAATACAAAAAGAATCCCTTATCAATAATCAAGTACGGCAAAAATATGGCAGCCGAAACAATTGCCGCTATAAAAAAGCTCATTTTTACTGCGCCATATTTGTCTTCTCTTCTTGATAAAATGGCATTATTTTTTGCTATTGTCATAGTTTCTCCATTCTTTATACCGACATGCCACAAAATATGTTATACTCAGTTTATATTAAATATATGTATCACATTACCGCCTACCGAAGCCTATAAATCAGGCGGTCAATAAAGGAGCTTATTCATGAATAACACTGAAACATATGCGTTTTGCGCCATGCTCTCACGCATGAAATATATTACACGTTGGGGGTTGATGCGCTCTTCACGGCAAGAAAACTTGTCCGAGCACACCGCTGAGGCGGCTATTTTGGCGCATTGCCTTGCCCATATTGCCACCAACATATTGCACCTTGAAGATATCCGCCCCGATACCATTGCGGTGGCCGCTATTTATCATGATGCATCGGAGATTTTAACCGGCGACATGCCCACGCCTGTAAAATACAAAAACAAGGCGTTGAAAACAGCCTACAAGCAGCTGGAAAGAGAAAGCGCCGAGCATCTATCGCATCTGTTGCCACCAGAGCTTCAGCAAAGCCTGTACGCCTACCTTAGCGGCGACATACTAAACGAAGCCGAAAAAAAGCTACTGAAAGCGGCCGATCGTTTGTCTGCACTGATTAAGTGCCTTGAGGAAGAGTCTTCCGGCAACACCGAGTTTCGCAGTGCCAAAGCCCAGCAAATATCCCAGCTAAAAGAACTAAACTGCCCTGCCGCTGACTATTTTATCACGCATTTTCTGCCGTGTTATGAGCAAAATCTGGACGAGCTGAGTGCTTTGTAACATTATTTTTTTCTTACGACTTTTCTATTATACTGTGCTGTTATATGCCCACGCAAGCTCTGACAGCTCTTCAAGGTCAGTAAACACCGTCAGCGAATGTGCACACCTTCTCAGCGCCGCCGCGCCACGTAGCCCACGCACATACCCTGCCGCCACTTTGCGTGCTTGGCGCATAGCGCATTCTTCGCCTTTTTCTTCGCACATTTCACGTACCTGACTTTCAAGCACGGCAAGACGCTTTGTCAGTGTCGGTGGCTGTGGTGCATCTTGTCCCAAAAGCATTGCTTTTATCTCTCTAAACAAAAACGGATTACCCATAGCGGCTCTGCCCACCATAACACCATCACAGCCCGTGCTTTGCAGGGCTGTTTTTGCAGATTCTGCGCTGTCCACGTCGCCGTTATACAGCACAGGTATGCTCACTGCGTTTTTTATGTCTTCCACCGCCTTGTGGTTCACCCCCGGCATATATTGTTGTGCCCGTGTCCTTGCATGCACCGCCAACATCACCACGCCGGCGTCTTCGCACCTTTTTGCTACTTCAAGGCCTGTCATGGTGTCGTCATCCCATCCAATGCGGATTTTCACCGTGACGGGACACACGCTTGCCTTTACTGCCGCTTTGGCAACTTCACCTGCAAGCTCAGGAGTGCGTAATAGCCCGCTACCGCTACCGTTGTTACACACTTTCGGCGCAGGGCAACCCATGTTTATGTCTAAAAAATCGAAGTATTCACCCTCAATACACTTCACAGCATCGTACATCACATCCGGCTCATTGCCAAACAGCTGCACACCATAAGGTGCGTCGTTTCCTCCGTCACGCAACAGCCGAAAACTTTTTGCGTCTTTCATGGTCAGCGCCTTTGCGCTCACCATCTCGCTAACGGTAAACGCCGCGCCATACTCTGCGCACAAACGCCGCATAGCCCTATCGCTGATACCCGCCATGGGCGCAAGCGCCGCCCCACTTGCGATATCACCTATATGCAAATGAAAACCTCCTCTGATTCACAAGCTTTCTTTTCAAAACATACGTTAATATAATACCATAAAAGCCTATTTTGTGGTATAGTTATTCTAATGTTTTCTATTTTGTCATCTTTGTGTTTACTACTATTATCACAAACGAGGTTTATATGAAATTACTGGTACTGGATGGAAATAGCATTCTCAATCGTGCATTTTATGGCATTAAACTACTGACCACCAAGGATGGCCTTTTCACCAACGCCATTTATGGGTTCATGAATATTTTACTAAAGCTGGAAGAAGCTGAAAAACCCGACGAAATAGCCGTCGCGTTCGACTTAAAGGCGCCCACATTCCGCCATGAGCTGTATGACGGATACAAGGCAAAACGCAAAGGCATGCCCGAAGAATTGGCGGCTCAGATGCCTGTTTTAAAGGAACTTTTAGCGCTTTTAGGGTATGTTGAGGTATCGCTGGCCGGATATGAGGCAGACGATATTTTAGGCACGTTGTCAAAGGCGGCGTCTCTTCGTGGCGACGAGGCTTTGCTGGCCACCGGCGACCGTGACAGCCTCCAGCTTATCAGAGACGGTGTCACGGTACTGCTCACCGCCACAAAAGGCGGAAAAGGCGAAACCACACGCATGGACGAGGCCGCCGTTTTCGAAAAATACGGTGTGTCGCCAAAACAGCTTATAGAAACAAAAGCACTGATGGGCGACGCTTCCGACAATATCCCGGGTGTTCCCGGCGTTGGCGAAAAAACAGCGTTTTCGCTTATAAAAGATTTTGGCACGTTGCAAGAAGTTTATCAAAATATAGACAGCGACACCATAAAAGCCGCTGTGCAAAACAAGCTGAAAGCCGGCAAAGACAGCGCATTTTTAAGCTACAAGCTTGCCGTGATAGACTGCGATGTACCCATCGACACCGCCGCCGGCGCATATAAAAAGAAAGCAGCAGACAAAGAAGCCGCACTAAGCCTGTTGGCAAAGCTTGAGATGCACAGCATAGTAAGCCGGCTTTCTCTTGGCGATGCGCCCGCCTTGGACGAAAAAGCGCCTGCTTCTACCTTAAACTTGCCAAAAGTCAGCCCTGCGCCCTTCAAAGACCAGGTGGCCGCAGGCGTGGTGAATCTTGCGCCGTGTGAAGACGGCTGGCTTGTGGTGCCTTGTGGCACACTTGCTGTGTATCACACACAGGAAAATAGCGACGAGCTACTCCAGCTTCTTCGTAACAACCGCTGTGAAAAACGTGTGTTTGACGCAAAAGCGTTGCATCGTATGGCGCTTAGTACAGACGACCAAACAAACCCCTGCCAAAACATCACATTCGACGCAAAGCTGGCCGCATATCTTTTACATCCTGCTTCTCCAAAATACACCGTAGAAAGTCTGTGCGCCGAATACGACATATCACCGCAGTTTATTTGCGAAGAATATCCCGATGCCGCAGTGCTTCATCCTTTATTCACTCATTTAAAGAGTGAATGTGACAAAGCACAAATGATGCCCCTGCTTTTGGATATCGAGCAGCCCTTGGCCGAAGTTTTGGCCAGCATGGAGCTTTATGGTGTTGGCATAGACGCCACAGCGCTTAAAACATTCGGCGAAGAACTTAAGATAAAAATTGACAAGCAACTTGAGTTTATTTACCAAACTGTGGGGTATGAATTCAACGTAAACAGTCCAAAACAGCTGGGCGAGGCATTGTTTGAAAAAATGGGCCTACCTACTCGTAAAAAAACCAAAACAGG
>CAYJIC010000105.1:0-5693 GCA_964370155.1 uncultured Oscillospiraceae bacterium | reverse complement strand
AAAAGAAGAAGCAAAAGAGTAAGGGAAATATAATAAGGAGGTGTTGGTATAGTGCGTGAAGTAATTGTTACCGGAAAAACTGTAGACGAAGCAACAGAAAAAGGGTATTTACAGTTAGGTCTTAGCAGAGATGAAGTTAGTGTTGAAATTTTAGAAATGCCTCAAAGAAAATGGTTTAAAATTTTGCCGGCGAAAGTAAAAGTATCAGCAAATGATCAGCAGATAGCAGAGCCTGTAAAAACAGTATCAGAGGATATGCCAAAAGAAAAGCAGGTTAAGAAAGCTCAAACACAAAAACCAAAACCAACTGTACTGGAATCAGAAAAGTTGTTGCCGGAAGAACCCGAAGTAACAATAAATTTACAAGAAGATCAACGAGCAAACGCTGCCGCTGAATATCTAATGAGCATTTTAAGTGCAATGGGCGCAGAAGATGCAAAGATAGTTGCTGTAAAACAAGGTGATGCAACTTTATTAAAAGTTGAAGGTGACAGCATAGTACAAAAAATGGAAGTTCGTGGCGATGTTATTCAAGCGCTGAGTTACTTGATAGACAGATCGGTTAATGCAGGCGTGGACAAAAAAGATAAAGACTATATTCGTATTCGTTTAGATGTAGCGGGATATCGCAACCGTAGAGAAAGCGAACTGATTGCACTTGCAAATCGCACCGGTGAAGAAGTTGTACGGACTAAACGCAGCAGAACATTAGCACCCATGAATCCGTATGAACGTTTGATTGTACACACGGCCATCAGCAAGATGGAAGGTGTGGTAAGTGAATCCACAGGAACAGATGTAGAGCGTCGTGTGATTATAAAAAGTACAGCTCCGGACGCTGTTGATGGTGATGATTGGCGGGCACCTCGCCACGGTGGTGGCAGACAAGGCAATCGCTCGGGCAATAGAGGCCGCAACAATTATGGAAAAGGCGGCGGTCGTGGAAATCGGAACGAGAGAGGAAACCGCGGCGGAAATAAAAGTGGTGGACACACACAAACACCTACTAGAGAATATGCAAACAAGCCACATAATCCGGATGCAGCGCCTATTGTGCCAAGTCGCAGGGAAGCTATTAAAGACGGAGAAGATTTGCCACTATATGGGAAAATAGAAATATAAAAAGCAAATAATAACGTATCTACGAAAAATCGGAGTTTTCTTCTGAAAAGAAGCTCCGATTTTTCTCATGTGGACGCAATCAAAGTAAAAAGTATGAAAAGCATATCTGAAAAACAACGAATTGTGGTCAAAAAATCGACAAAAGATGAGTTGAAAAAATAGGAAAAAACAAGAAAATAGAGGATAATATAATCGTAAACTACCCAAAGGTCGTTGAAGAAAAGATAATCGTCGCACAAGGCAAAGAAATAAGCATAAAATAAAGTATGTTTTGCCAAAAATTGTTTTATTGTGTTACAATAAAAATATATTCTAAATCGGAAGGTACTACTCGTATTTAAAAGTGATAGAAAGAGGAAATATGGGACAAGGTCAACATACTATTGCGGCTGTCGCAACTGCGCCTGGAATGGGTGGCATAGCTGTTATACGTATATCAGGCTCTGATGCGCACAAAATAGCAGAAAAAATATTTGTGCCGATAAATAAACAAAAAAAAGTAAGCGAGTTGCCTGGATATGTAGCGGCGTTTGGTCACTTTAAAAATAATGATGGCGAAATTGACGAGGGCGTGGCCCTCAGTTTTCGTGAACCGCATAGTTACACCGGCGAAGATGTGGTGGAATTATCTTGCCACGGTGGAACATCGGTGACGAGTCAAATATTATCAGAGGTTATTAAAGCCGGGGCTGTGCCGGCATCAGCAGGCGAGTTTACAAGACGAGCTGTGTTAAACGGAAGGCTTAGCTTGACACAAGCCGAATCGGTGATGGATATGATTTCTGCCACATCAAGGGTGGAAACGGCATTGGCACGTAGTGGCATGGTAGGAAAGTTGCAAGAAGATTTACTTGAAATGAAAAAACCACTGGTGGAACTGGCAGGACATTTGACTGCATGGACGGATTATCCCGAAGAAGATGTAGAAGAATTGACAGCAGAAAAATTTGTGGATACAGTGACAACGGTGAAAAGTAGGCTAGAGAAACTAATAAAACGATCGCAGCAAGGTGCGATTTTGCAACGTGGTGTGCAAACAGTAATTGCAGGAAGCCCAAATGTTGGGAAATCTACGTTGTTTAATCTGCTGACAGGATATGAACATGCCATTGTTACTCCACTTGCCGGGACAACACGTGACGTTGTGCGCCAGCAGATACAGCTAGATGGAATTACACTGCAATTGGCAGATACCGCCGGCCTACATCAAACAGAAGATGTGGTGGAAAAAGAAGGAATAAAGCGTAGCTATGATGAAATAAATACAGCAGGGTTAGTTATATTTGTTTTTGACAGCTCGCAAAAATGGGATGAAAACCAAATGATGATGGCAGAAAAGTGTAAGGGACGTCCGGCTTTAGGGATTTTAAACAAGAGTGATTTAGGCGTTGTTTTAACCAAAGATGAGTTAAGCCCATTTTTCAGTGAAGTAATTACCATCAGTGCAAAAAGTGGGAATGAAGCTATTGAGAACATAAAAAATGCGATAATGCGTATTTTAAAACTAGAAAATATAGATACAGATAGTGCAATACTTGCAAACAACAGGCAGTTGTCCACAGCAGTTATAGCGAAAGAAGCTTTGGGTGATGCAGCAAAAACTATTCAAGATGGATTTACTTTAGATGCAGCAGGTGTATTTTTGGATGATGCACTGCATGCAATAGCAATTTTGAGTGGAGAAGAAATTTCTGAAACTATTTTAGAAGAGGTATTTTCTAAGTTTTGCGTAGGAAAATAGTTTGAATTATAAGAAAACAAAGGGAAATAGGATGAAAACATATCAAATGGCGGCGTATGATGTAGCGGTGATAGGCGGTGGGCATGCCGGATTGGAAGCGGCGATTGCTGCTGCAAAATTAGGTGTGAAGGTAGCGCTTTTCACATTGAGCTTGGACGCCATAGGTAACTTGCCGTGCAATCCCAGCATAGGAGGAACAGCAAAAGGACATTTAGTACGTGAGATCGATGCTTTAGGTGGTCAAATGGGCTTGGCCGCCGATGCTACATTTTTACAAAGCCGGATGCTGAACAAGGGAAAAGGTCCTGCGGTGCATAGCTTGCGAGTGCAAACAGACAGGTCAAAATATCATTTATATACAAAGAGCTTGCTGGAAAATACCGATAATTTACTAATTAAGCAAGCAGAAGTGACAGAAATCGTGGTAAAAGATGGTGCTGTTGCCGGATTAAAAACAGCTTTTGGAGAGTTTTATGAAACAAAGACAGTTATTTTAGCAACAGGCACTGCTCTAAGAGGAAAAATATATATAGGCGAAACAAACTATCCAAGTGGGCCGGATGGAACTATCGCCGCACAAGAATTGTCGTCGTGCTTGCAAGAGCTTGGCCTTCCAGTACGCCGCTTTAAAACAGGTACGCCGGCACGGGTGCATAGGCGGTCAATTGACTTTTCACAGCTGGAGGCCCAGCCTGGCGATGAAGATATTATCCCGTTCAGCTTTATGACAGAAGGTGTTTTGGAAAATAAGGTGCTTTGTCATATTGCGTTTACCAACACTGAAACGCATCAGGTGATTTTAGACAATCTCCATAGATCACCATTATATGGAGGTGATATTGAAGGGATTGGTCCACGATATTGCCCATCGATAGAAGATAAAGTTGTACGATTTTCTGATAAGGAGAGGCATCAGATTTTTGTGGAGCCTTGTGGTATGGATACGGAAGAAATGTATTTGCAAGGAATGTCTTCTTCTTTACCTATAGATGTTCAAATGTCGATGTATCGTACAATTAAAGGCTTTGAAAACCTTGAAATGATGCGGCCGGCATACGCAATAGAGTATGACTGTATAGACCCTTCATGCTTGAGACCAACGCTTGAGACAAAAAGTGTAAAGGGATTATATGGTGCAGGACAATTTAACGGAACATCGGGATATGAGGAAGCGGCGGCGCAAGGATTGGTAAGTGGAATTAACGCCGCGTGTTATGTAAAAGGAAATCAGCCGGTGATTTTTTCGCGTTCGCAAAGCTATATTGGAACACTGATAGATGATCTTGTGACAAAAGGTGTCAGCGACCCGTATCGTATGATGACAAGTCGTAGCGAATATCGCATGTATTTGCGTCAGGATAACGCAGATGAAAGGCTTACACCGTTGGGCAGAGAAGTTGGGTTGGTGGACGATAAGCGTTGGGAAAAGTTTATTTCTAGTAGCAACTTGAAGAAAGAAGAACGCTTGCGCCTAGAAAAAACACGGATTTCACCGCAAATGGCAGAAGAGTTATTCAAAGAAAAGGGTATGGACGCGTTAAAAAATGTAACTTCGGCGGCAACTCTGCTGAAAAGGCCACAACTAAGCTATGAAGATATTACCAAGCTGATAGGAAATCCGGTAGATATCACCATGGCGCAGCGAATAGAAACGGAAATAAAATACGAAGGATATATTAAACGGCAACTGGATCAGATAAAACAAATGCAAAAGCAGGAAAATAAAAGTATACCTATTGACTTTGAATATGAAAATTTAGCAGGACTTCGTCTAGAAGCTAGAGAAAAATTGGCAAAAATAAGACCGTTAACGGTGGGTCAGGCGTCCAGAATACCAGGTGTTTCGCCTAATGATATAGCACAGATGACACTGGCTTTAGCATTATTTCATAAAAATAACAAAGAAAATGAAAATTGTTGAAAACTAAGGCGAGTATACAAATTCATAAAATGATTCGTTTGGATAAAGGCAATTAGTCGCATTAAGAAAAATTAAAGCCGCGCATGGCACACAAAATGACATATATTCTTTTGATAAGAGTGTATAAAGTATATAAAAGTCTAAAATAAGACACTAATTACCTAAGATTGCTAAATAGGTAAAAAACATGAAAAATTAGATAGGAAAACTGAAATGATAGACATTAAGCGGATGGAAAATATGGCTAAAATGATTGAAAGTTGTTTGGATGACGGGCAGTTAAAGCAACTTTATCGATTTTCAGAACTGCTGGTAGAGTGGAACAATCAAATCAACCTTACGGCCATCACCGATCCTGCTGGGATAGAAGAAAAACATTTTTTAGACTGTTTGCATGTGGCAAAGCTTATAAAAGATGATGAGAGCGTTGTAGATGTAGGAAGTGGGGCTGGATTTCCAGGGGTTGTGATCAAAATAGCGAAGCCTAATAGTAAAATCACACTACTTGAGCCGACAGGAAAAAGAGTAACTTTTTTGAAGGAAGTGTGCGAACAGCTGGGGCTGACAGGAATAGAAGTGGTAAAAGAGCGAGCAGAAGAGGCCGGAAGAAAGATGTGGCGGGAATCGTTTGATGTGGCAACAGCTCGCGCGGTGGCCTCTTTACCGATGCTTTGTGAGTATTGCCTGCCACTTGTAAAAGTGGGAGGACGGTTTATTGCCATGAAAGGTGGAAATGAGGAAGTGAATGTAGCACAAGTGGCTGCACATAAAGTGGGTGGAGAAATAAAAGATATAATGGAGTTTAGCTTGCCAAGTGATGACATAAGGCGATTGATAACAATTGAGAAGGTAAGCCTCACGCCTGGGACGTATCCACGGGCAGGTGGAGTCATTAAAAAAAGGCCTTTA
>CAYJIC010000104.1:0-5694 GCA_964370155.1 uncultured Oscillospiraceae bacterium | reverse complement strand
CTTTTTGATTTGTTGTGGAAAATATATGTGTTGTCAAGTACGCGCAAATCAAAACCTGCGGCCTTAGCGCGGATGCAATAATCATATTCTTCGCCATACCCTTTAGGAAAAGACTTTATATCAAAAAAGCCTATTGTATCCACTAGCTGCCTACTCATCATAAAACAAAATCCGTTTATTATCGAAACTTTTGGGTGCACACCAGTGCTGACACGTTCAATAAGATTAGACATTAATTGAGGGGAGAGCCCTTTTGGCAGCTTGTTTCCGATACCATCGGCGTTCATGTTTGGAACAGACTGAAAAATTGCCGCGTTTGAAAGTGGGCCTGCAATACCAAGATTTTGTTCTTTAATAAACAACTGAACCATTTTTTCTATCCAGTATTTTGTGACAACTGTGTCGCTGTTTAGCAAAACAAGATAATCGGCTTTTGAATGTTGAAGCCCTTGGTTTGCAGAGGCAGTATAGCCTTGTGGTGTATTATTGCGCAAAAGCGTGATAGCGTGCATGCTGCAATACTGCATCAAATAGTCTTTTGTTTCGTCGTCGCTTCCGTCATCAATCACGATAATGTTATGGCCGTATGAGTTGTTTGATACCACTGACTGCAAGCAGTTTTTCACGTCGTTTAACGCGTTGTGAACACATATAATGACATCAACATCTGCTCTGTTTTCACTCATTGTTGAGTTATCAATAGGATGAAATGCATCGTACTTCTCAATCGCCTTAATTGCCATGGATGAATTTATGGCGGGGTAGATAGGATCAGATTGAGGCGTGCGGAAGGCGACATGGTAAAATTCAATATTATGAAGGCCTAAAGTGCTTAAATCAGGATCGTTGGTAAGCTCTTCATATAGTGGCAAAAAAACCAATGATCCTACGGTGAGGATGATGCAGTCACCGGGGCGAATCAGCTCCATCATTTCATGTTTGCTGATGATGGTGCGGTTAAAGGTGCCTATATTTATTGAAGTGCCCTGCAAACTGGGGCTATTGTCTACAAAATAAATATTGTCAAAACAGACCGGATAGTGTTGTATTTCGTTGCAGAACAGGGTACCGATAAGACCCATTCCAAAACAAAATACATTGTGGTTATTGGTTGTTTTGTTTACAATAATACTGTAGTCTGATGCCCACTCTGTATCTTGCTGTGTGGGTGATGTGTTTACTTTATAAATAATATGTATGTTATCCATTTAGTCACCCCTGTGGTTTGCTTATAGTGGTTTTGAGCAGACAAATACCTCTAAAAAATCACCTTTTAAGCCTAGAGATTCATTTTCGCACAGATAAACTGTTGTTGTCATTTTGGACGCGTCATATATCATTTTCACAAGGTCTTGCCCGTAGTCGTGTGTGACCAGCGATCCGCCCGCATCTACGGGATTACCATGATACATCGGCGTCTCTATGTGGATTAGCTGGCCGTCAGTTCCTATTTTTGCCCTGCGCCTTGTTTTTGCGTATTCGGGATACCAAGGAATGGTGAAAATATGAACGCCGCCTTTTTTTAATACACGGCCTATTTCGCTGAACGCAGCTTTTGGGTTTAGCACATGCTCAAATACATCTTGTGTTATAAACACATCAAATGTTTCGTTTTCGAACGACATGTTTTCAAGATTTTGGCATAGCTCATTTATACCGTTATACGTGACAATATCGCCACTGGAATGACCATGGAAATAGTGCGAATAGGAATAATGTTTGCAGTGTTTTTGAAAATATTCAAGTGTGGTGCCAAAGGCTGAGGACTCATGAATGTTTTTTTCTCTCCAGTCACGGACAAAGCGGTTCAAAGCATTCACAAGTGCTCCGTTGCGTGGGCGAGATGCACACAAAGTACAGGAATAATCATACCGAGGCACTGCACCAATTTGCCTAAATGTCGTGTCTGAGTCACAAATAACACAGTATCCCGGGTTAGCTGCAAGATCTTTTGTAAACCTCATGATGATTTTTTTGCTATCACCATAGCTACTTATCGACTTGATTGCAAAAATATCTATGCCTTTTAATGCAGGGGTCGACAAAAGTTCGTCTGCGAGTTGAGTGATAAACTGAGGACCTACCGTGATTAGAATGCTATCATCTAAAGTGATATCGGAGAGCATTTGGCCTTTGCTGATGATAGGGATTTTTTTGTCGCCAATAGTCATGAACTTGCCAACCATGGAAGGATTGTTATCGACAAAAATCATGTTTGAAAAGTTCCATTCATACTCTTCGGCATGCTCGCAAAAAATACGTCCAAATTTACCGCAACCAAAACAAAACAGTTTTTTATCCTGCAAAGTTATGGGTGCGAGTTTTTCAATGCTATCGTATAAATTTGGCGGCAACATATTCGCTGCCAGCTCTTCTCTTGTTAGGTTGTACTTTTTGTAAATATCCATGTTGCTATGTCCTCCTTGGTTCCAGCCTAAATATTCTCAAACAAGTAAAGTACATTTTGGAACCTAGCCAAATATGGCTTTACAGCACAACTATTTTGGTACCATAAAGCCACTATAATTCCGGTTCTTTCTGAATCCACAAGATCGGTGATTTCGTATACCGGATAATTTTTGTATGAATCATTTGTTTTGTGGCCGGGTGAGACCACAAATCCTGCTAAATTATTTATAGGTACCTTTTGCAGAATGATGTGCGCAAGTGCACCATTTACGCCATAAATATATAGTTTTTCGACACTTCTGATAAAAGACAAAGTCTTATCTTTTGTGATCATCTGTTCTGTAGATGGAGTGCTGAGAGAAACATGATTTGGACTAAATGAGGAGATATCTTGCAGTGATATGTCTAAGTTTTCAGTTCGGTGAATATTTTGCAAAATATATTGAATATCGTATTTACTATTAAGAGAAATTTGCTGTAAAGCGTCCATTATCACTTCACGGCTATAATTTCTTTGTAAAAATGCTTTCTTTTTTAGCAGTGGGTATCCAAGCCGAATATTTTGGTTACTTTCCCTGAAAATACTATATTTCTGAAGGCCCATAAGGGTATCAAAAGTATATCCTGCTTTTGTTAGGTGTTCAAATAAGCCACGTTCAAAAAAAGTACCTGAATCTGCATAGCTTTTAATATCCGATACAGTTTTTTTGCTAAAAAAAACTTCGAGCTCTTCGTTTGAGATAATCTTGCTGCGAAAAACCATGAAGTAGGAATGTAAAAAACTGTCAAACCATTCGTCTGTGTAGGATATCCCCCAAAAATCACACGGCTTTTGCTCCATTGTGGAAAATATCTCTTTAAACGGTTTCAATGGTCCGAAAAAAGTATCGTTGCATAGTAATAATTCGTCGTATTGTTTTAGAGAATTGGGCGTTAGATAGTTGGTGATGACATGTGCATATGCGCGTGCGTCATATCCTGTGTTTTCACGTACAATCACATCTTCACATGCCCGCTGAAGTTTATCAAGGCATTGGTCATTTACAGTACCATTTATGACGGCAATTATCCTTGCAGAAACTGTATGCAGTTCTTCAATCAAATAAAAAATATAATCATCGAATATACCGTCTTTGTCATAAAGAACTAAAATTGCACATCTTTTCATCCGAACACCCCCGCGTAAGCGATTTCGCTATATGTTGGCCGAATGTTTATCGCAATATTGCTATGTGACAGCATATAACACAGTGTCATGCCAGTCGCTTGTGTGGTGCCGAATATAAATTTTATATTCAGGTAACAATTCTTTTATATAAAGTGGTATCTCTAAAATATCCCAAGGGTTATGATAAAGACAGATAGCCAGCTTTGGCTTATGTTTTAAAATAGTCTGCTTTGCACCCATCAGCGCCTCTAGTTCGGCGCCTTCTATGTCCATCTTAATGAATGTTACGGCATCGCCACCGCATACGTTATCTATAGAGTCTACAGCTATTGAAAAGTCCCCGTCTTTTTCAACTATATGGCTTCCGCCGTTAGCAGCTATTGCAAAATGTAATGTGTCGGCATGGCTCCACAGGCCTACCGAATGAAGTTCTGTATTGTGCAGTGGTGCGATTTTTTCCTTTATCGTATCTATTCGGTCACCATCAGGCTCAAACAAGTAGATTTTTTTATATGTGTCATTGCACCATTTTGCAAACTGAAGCGAAGTGTCACCGTTGTATACGCCAGCGTCAATAAAAATTTCGTTTGCTTGTGGCTTCATAATATCAAAAACAAAATAACAATCCTTGTCGGCTGCAAGCACACAAGTGAAAATATTTTTGGCGTCGATGCTTTGTAAAAGAAAATCGTATATTTCGTTGAAATAAATAGTAGTTGCAATAATTACCTTGCTTTTAGAATACTTAGAAAAAAGCATGTCGGGCGATATGACAGTATGCCCACAAATTTCACCGATTTTATCGTGGTTTTTATCACAAAATAAAACAGTAGCAGAAGGAAAACGAGAAACAATAATAGGCAAAATATGTGTGCCTATCTTTCCAGCTCCATAGATGATAATAGTGTTGTCTATATCATCTGATGAAACTTCTATTTTAGAGAAGTGCTGTAAATGCGCATTTAGCCTTACGTTGTCAGAAGTATGCTTAATGAGCTCTTGCATACTGTCGTTACTACCTGTGATATTATATTCAAGTCGCTTTAAAAAAACATTTTTAGAGATATCATCTTCTAAAAAGTCATATATCTTTTGTGCATTTTTAAAAAAATCAGTATAACATTTGTTTTTATCAAGCATATATACTCTCCCCAGTACTTTAAATGAAGTGCAAATAATCAAAATGGTATGAGGTGACTTATGACATTGTTGATAAGATGAAAATACAACACAAAAATTTACGATTAATCGTTTTAAATCAGTGGTTGTTTTGTGGCGTCAAAATGTATATTCTTAATTAGTGTATCATATATTTAATTATACGACAACTTATTTTGACGTTTTAAAGAAGGCATAAAATCCAAGTTAATATATACACCTATCCGGACCCAGATAGGCTGAAAGCATTGCAAAATACGACTCTATGATGTATTATTACTTCAAATAAGCAAATACAAGGAGATATAAAATGAGAGCAGCAGGTGTATTGATGCCCATATCTTCATTGCCGTCGCCTTATGGTATAGGAACCATAGGTAAAGCCGCGTACAATTTTGTGGATTTTTTAGCGAAAGCAAAGCAAATGTATTGGCAAATTTTGCCGCTAGGGCCGACAGGTTACGGCGATAGCCCGTATCAGAGTTTCTCGGCGTTTGCGGCAAACCCGTATTATATCGATTTGGATATTCTGATAAAAGATAAACTATTGACGCAAAAAGAGGTTGATTCGTTTGATTTTGGTGATGACGAAAGTAGCATAGATTATCTTAAACTATTTGAAAACAGAAAACCGTTACTAAATATAGCCGTTGAACGATTTAACTTAAAGAGTAAGAAGTTTAAAATATTTCAAAAAGAAAATGAGCATTGGCTTTTGGACTATGCTATCTTCATGTCGCTTAAAGAAAAAAACGAGCATTGTTCTTATACCGAGTGGAGTGAAGACATTCGCACACGCGAGAAAGTTGCGCTGGAAAAAGCAAAAAGAGAACTGAAAGAAGATATAGTATTTTGGCAAGTGGTGCAATATTTTTTCTTTAGCCAATGGCATAAGTTGAAAGTGTATGCAAACAAAAAAGGCGTGAAAATTGTGGGGGATATACCCATTTATGTGTCGC
>CAYJIC010000103.1:0-5789 GCA_964370155.1 uncultured Oscillospiraceae bacterium | reverse complement strand
ATCCACGCACGTTGCTGTCACCGTCTGATATGGCTAAAATCACGCCTGCCGGACCGCCGCCAGCCATGCGTAACGTCAAGTTATCCTGTGGGTTTTTCATCCAGCTACCCATCAGCGACGCTGCTGTCAGCATTCTGCCCAATGCTGCACTCACCACCGCACTTGTTTTATGTATGCGCTCCATTTCACGTACAATTTCAGTAGAGTCTATTGCGCAAATTACTATGCCGCCATTTTCAGAGATGGCGCGTACCATATTGTTTTTCATGTGCTGTTTTCCTTTTTTATATCTAACTTTTCTCTTTTATATACAAGCATTTTATTCTGTGCATTATTTTTTTACTGCCGAAAGCAAAATCCGCTGTGTATCGTGTTTTATCGGCGCAAAACTCTCGCCGTCCACCATGTTTATCATATGAAATCCATTTTTCAAAAGTGTGTTTTCTAAAAACGTCGGTGCATGATGGTATTCTGTGATTTTTTCTACAAAACTACCGTCTTCATCTTCTATAGAAAGCTCTATTTCCACACGGCCGTCTTCATGGTGATATGTGTTTTCCCAAACGCAAGTATACCCATCTTTTGTCTGTATTTCAAACACATTATCGCCTAAAATTTCTTTGTGCTTATATTCTGTGTTCACGTCAAAAATGAATACCCCACCACTCTCCATAAATAACGACACTTTTTCTATACTTTTTTCGACCTGCTCTTTTGCCAGATGGCTAAACGTGTCAAATGTAGATACCGCCGCGTTTATTGTCCCATACAAGTCAAGCTTTGCTATATCTTGACAAAGAAGCAATATATCGACGTTTTCTTTTTCTGATTTTTCACGAAGTACCTGCAACATATCGCACGAGGCATCCACGGAAATCACATCATACCCAGCCTTTGCCAGTCTCACGCTCACCTCGCCTGTACCGCATCCTAAATCTGCCACAATACCACTTGTAATATCATGATTTTCAAGAAGTGAATGCAGGTGAGAAAAAAGGGTGTCATAGTCGGCATCCTCATTCAGCGTATCATAAGCGTATGCAAAAGACTCATATGCCAAGGTTTTCCACGTCCGTTTCTGTAGGTTCTTCTGTTTGTGATGCTTCTTCTGCTTTTGCTGCTTCCATTTCCAGTATGCTGTTTTCGGCTTCATTTTGTAGTAGCGATTGCAATGTTTCTATCCCGGTGCCTTTTTCGGCGCTGGTCAAGATAATCTCCCTGCATCCATACGGCGCAAGCCACTCTGTGAATTCATCTACTATTCTTTTGTGTTGTGAGGGCTTGTTTTTGTCTGACTTTGTCAACACTGCCACAAACGGCACATCGTAATGCTTTAGATATTCCATCATGCCTATGTCATCTTTACTGGGTGCGTGACGGCTATCTAAAAGCTGTAAAAGCATTTTAATGTCACGGTTCTGCTCAAAGTATCCGTTAATCAGCTCGTCCCAGCGCCTGCGTTCAGACTGTGACGTTTTAGCATAGCCGTATCCCGGCAAATCTACCAAGTACACCTCACCCGCCTTATAAAAGTTTATGGTGGCGGTTTTGCCGGGTGTGGAAGATACTCTGGCTAGTCTTTTGCGGTTACACAGTTTATTTATCAGTGACGATTTGCCAACATTTGAGCGTCCGGCAAACACAAACTCGGGACAATCTTTTTTTGGTAGTTGTTTTGAAAAACCATATGCAGCAGTAAATTCTGCTGTTTGAAAATTAAGTGCTTGTTGTTTCATTTTTTCTCCCTGTAACATAGTATGTAAGTGCCTTGCTCTTGCCGCTGTCATGGCAACCAAGCTAATGCTGCTTACCGGCTCGATAAAACAATGTGCAAATCAAGGCTTCTATACAAAAACCTTATTTTTAATTATACCACATTAAGAGATTAAGCACCACTAAAATAGTATATCTTGCCACAACAAAAAGTGCCTACCATCCAAAATACAGATAAGTAGGCACTAAAATTATTGTTGTATATCAGAGCTGACAGGTTTTGATTTTGTGGGTGGTGGCGCAGATAACTTACCTTCTGTATCTGTTTGTGATTTTTTGCTACGTCGCCTTATAGGCTTTTCATTTTTCACAATAGATACGGCAAACGCTTCTTTTAGGTTTGACACCGGGATAAATTCAACATGCTTTTTCACTTCACTATCCACATGATACAAATCAGACACATTATCTTTTGGAATCAATACCTGTTTCATACCTTCTCTGTATGCCGCCATACTTTTTTCTTTCAGCCCACCGATGGGTAACACATTACCATGCAGCGTGATTTCGCCTGTCATAGCAACATCACTGCGCACCGGACGGTTTGATAAAATCGACACCAACGCCGTGGCTAAAGTAATGCCTGCCGACGGCCCGTCTTTTGGCACTGCACCTTCAGGTGCGTGGATGTGAATATCCACTTCTTTAAAAACTTTTGGATCTATGCCAAACTCTTTGTGGTTTACACGTGCATAAGTAATCGCAAGGCGTGCACTTTCCTTCATCACATCTCCCAAAGATCCAGTAAGTTCCAGCTTGCCGCTTCCATTTTCAATCACCTGGATTTCTATGGGTAAAATCTCGCCACCGACGCTGGTCCATGCCAGGCCGTTTGCAATACCAACGGCATTTGCTTTGTTATAAAACGAAGGCTTCATACGTTTCGGCCCAAGCAATGTTTCAAGATTCTGGCTTCCGACGCTGATCTTTTCTTCTTTACCCGAGGCGATATTTTTAGCACACTTGCGCAAAACTTCAGTGATGACACGTTCTAAATTACGCACACCGGACTCACGCGTGTAGCTCTCAATCAACATATTCAGAGCAGCGTCAGTGATTTTCACACGACCTTTAAGCCCATTTTTTTCCAGCTGTTTTGGAATAAGATGCTTTTTAGCAATGTTGAATTTTTCCACATCTGTATAACTGGATAGTTCAATCACATCCATACGATCAAGCAACGGACGCGGAACATTACTCAAGTCATTTGCAGTAGTAATAAATAACACATCACTTAAATCGAACGGTATATCGAGGTAGTGATCTTTAAAAGTTTTGTTTTGCTCTGGGTCCAGCGCCTCCAAAAGCGCAGCAGCAGGATCGCCCCTAAAGTCACTTGCCAGTTTGTCTATTTCATCAAGTAGCAATAACGGATTACGGCTTTTCGCCGACTGAATGGCCGAGATTATCTTACCTGGCATCGCGCCGATATATGTCCTGCGATGGCCACGAATCTCTGCTTCATCACGCACACCACCAAGGCTCATCCTGGCATATTTTCTGCCAAGTGCTTTTGCGATGGAGTTTGCCACCGAGGTTTTACCGACACCCGGAGGCCCATACAGACAAATTATCTGGCTTTTCACATTCGGTGAAAGTTTACGCACACTTAAAAGCTCCAAAATGCGCTCTTTTACCTTTTTCATACCATAGTGATCTTTATTCAGTTGCTTTTCAGCTTTATTTATGTCCAGGCTGTCCACGGTTTCCACATTCCAAGGTAGTTCAAGGCATGTGTCAAGATATGTGCGTATCACCGCGGCTTCTTGGCTGGAACCTTGCATGCGCATCAAACGACTTACTTCTTTCAGTAGCTTTTCTTCGCTGATTTCATCCAGTTTTAAGGCTGCGATTTTTTCGTTATACTTTTCGGCCTCGGTATGTGTATCTTCGTTTTCGTCAAGTTCCCCTGCAATAGCTCTCATTTGCTCTCGCAGATAGTAGTCTCTCTGGTTTTTGTCCATTTGAGTGGATACTTTTTCTTGTATGTCCCTCTCAATAGACAATATCTTGTTTTCTTTTTGAAGCAAATCCAATATTTTTTCAAGGCGCTCCAGCAAAGACGGAATGGCTAAAATATCTTGCTTGTCTGTATATTTCAGCATAAGGTTTGCCGGCAAATACTCCGACAAAAACAGCGCATTATCATTCGTTAATATGTTGTATATCACATCTTTTGACAAACGCGGACTCATGGAAAGGTACTGCTCGAATGTTTCCTTTATGCTACGCATTAAAGCCTCTACCTTTGCGGCATCCACAGCACGAGGAGGCTTCACCGGCGCACTTTTGATGCTTGCCTGTAAGAACTTACCCTCAGTGTCCAGCGTCAGCATTTTCGCGCGATATCGTCCTTTTACAATTACATTTACTAGATTGTCCGACACACGAAGTAGCTGTTTCACCTCTGCTACAACACCATAACTATGCAAGTCTTTTATGCCGGGATTGTCCACATCAATATCTTTTTGCGTCACCAAAAACACGTTGTTTCCATTAGTCATGGCCCATTCAATGGCGGCGATTGATTTTCCTCGCCCTACTTCAAAATGGATAACATTGCTGGGAAAAACCACCAGTCCACGTAACGCAATCACCGGTAAGCGTAAAATATCCGCACCTGATTTTAACTTCACTTTTACTTTCTCTGCCATAAAAAAACTCCTTTCTTCCTTGGTTTTCACTGGCAACCTAAAAATAAGATAAACTTCGTTTTAGAAGTAATTGTAATTTTACCGCCTTGGCAAACATATGAACATTATTTTAAATTAACGTGAAATTTATCATTTTATCGTGTTAATTAATGATATCCATACGTTTTTAGCAAATTAGCAGTCTTGTGGCACGTTTGCTAATATGGTTATTATACACAATAAATGTGAAGAATTCAAGGAAGATTCAATAAAACATATTTTACATTTTTAATTATCGTAAAAAAATAGAGCAAAGAACCCTATAAAAAGCCCTTGCTCTATCTGATATTAACTTTTAGCCACTTAACGCCTGTGGTTTTCCGCTGTTATTTTTATACCTTTTGCGCACAGCACCAAACTCGATTTTTGGTTTCGTGCCATCCCTTACCACTTTTTCATTGATAACAACTTTGATGATGGTGGGATCGCTTGGTATGGTATACATCACGTCCATCAGCGTTTTTTCCATGATACTACGTAGGCTGCGCGCACCATTACCCATAACAATTGCTTTTTTTGCCACTGCTGTCAGCGCTGTGTCAGTAAACTCAAGGTCTACATTATCCAAACGGAACAACATCTTGTATTGCTTCAACAAGCTGTTTTTTGGATCTTTCAGCACACGTACCAACGCTTTTTCGTCTAAAGCATCCAGCACAGTGATGACAGGTATACGCCCTACTAGCTCCGGTATCAAGCCAAACTTCATAATATCGTCCGACTCCACCTTTGACAAAAGCTTATGTTTTGTTTTCTTAGGATCTTCCTTCAGCGAAGAACCAAATCCCAAAGACGAAGTGTCTGTGCGTTTTTGTACTATTTTATCAAGACCGTCGAACGCACCACCGCAGATAAACAATATGTTTTTAGTGTCTATTTGAATAAACTCCTGCTGAGGATGCTTGCGTCCACCTTGAGGCGGAACATTTGCCACAGTGCCCTCTAGTATCTTTAGCAGCGCTTGCTGTACACCCTCGCCTCCAACATCACGAGTGATGGATGGATTTTCGCTCTTACGTGTAATCTTATCTACTTCATCAATGTAAATTATGCCACGTTCGGCTTTTTCCACATCAAAGTCTGCAGCTTGAATCAGCTTTAGCAGAATATTTTCCACGTCTTCGCCCACATAACCTGCTTCTGTAAGCGTGGTTGCATCGGCAATGGCAAACGGCACGCCCAGCATCTGTGCCAGTGTTTGCGCAAGCAAAGTTTTGCCTACACCGGACGGACCTAAAAGTAACACGTTACTTTTTTGTAGTTCTACATCGTCCAAATGTGGTGTCAAAATCCGCTTATAGTGGTTGTACACCGACACCGCAA